>NZ_BAAHAB010000022.1:0-174771 GCF_054777895.1 Nocardioides ultimimeridianus
CGGTCCGCAGGCCGGTCGCGTCGTTCACGGCGTACGTCTCGAGCCCGGCCGACGACCGCCGCGTCCGCGCGGCCGCGGCGCGCGTCGACGGCCGGGTGCTGCGTCCCGGTGACGTGCTGCGGCTGCAGCGCGGCTCGGGGGCGGTCGCCACGGCCGTGTTCGGGGCGGCGTTCCGTGCCGGCCTCGCCGACCTCACGGCGGACCTGCCCGTGGTCCTCGACCCGGCCGACGGCAACGACGTGCCGGCGGGCCTGCGGTTCCGCAACGACGGCACCGCGGGCGTGCTCGTCGACGTCGCCACCCGACCGGCCCGGCCCGGCAGCCGCGGCACCGTGCGGGTCCGGCTGTGGTCGACGAGGGCCTGGACCGTCTCGGTCCGCCGGGGTGCGCACAGCGACCCGGTCGCGCCACCGACCCGCACCGAGCACGGCCCCGGCTGCCGGCCGAGTGCGGGCGTCCCGGGCTACACCGTCATGATCACTCGCGTGTTCCGAAAAGTGGGGGAGACGGTCATCGACCATTCCGAGACGTTCCGCTCGGTGACGGCACCGGTCGAGCGGGTGGTGTGCCGATGAGGCGGCTGCGTGCAGTCCCACTGCATCGGATGCACCTGATCCTGATGCTCGCGCTCACCTTCACCACCGGCATCAACGACGCGGTCGGCTACCTGGGCCTGGACAAGGTCTTCACCGGCAACATGACGGGCAACGTCGTGGTGCTCGGCATGGCGCTCGCCGGCGGGTCCGGGCTGCCGATCCTCGGCCCCGCCCTCGCCCTGTTGGGGTACGCCGCCGGGGCGGCCGTCGGCGGTCGCACGATGCGGTACGCCGGCACCGGCTGGACCCGTCCCGTCACGGCCGGATTCGGGACCGTCGCCGCGATCATGCTCGTCCTGGGCACGACGCTGCTCCTGGTCGATCACCCGAGCCACGCGGTCATGGTCGGGGTGACGACCTGCGCGGCCGTGGCGATGGGCATCCAGGCCGCGACGGCCCGCCACGTGGCGGTCGCGGACGTGACCACGGTGGTGGTGACCTCGACCCTGACCGGGCTGGCCGCCGACCCGTTCCGTGGCGAGCACCGCAATCGGGCGGTGCGCCGGTTCGGTGCGATCGCGCTGATCCTGGTCGGTGCGTTCGCCGGCGCCCTGCTGCTCAAGGTCACCCTCGGTCTCGGGCTGCTGGTCGCGGGGGTCGTGATCGGGCTGGTCACGACGGTGGGGCACCTGACCGGCCCGGCGGCCAGGGTGTGACCCACCCCACACGATGACGCCGCGATGGCGTTGAATCAGGGCATGCGGACGCTCCCGACGTACCTGACCGCCCTGCTCGCGGGGCTCCTGCTCACCGCCGGCCTGATGGCGCCGACCCCCGCACGCGCGGACACCACGATCCTGCCGCCGCTGCCGACGGTGCCCGAGGGCGACGTCCCGGGCATCAACGACTGGTCCTGTCGCCCGACCGCGGCCCACCCGGAGCCGGTCGTCGTCGTGCACGGCACCTTCGGCGACAGCCGGCACCTCATCGACGTCCTCGAGACCCGCATCATCGCCGCCGGCTTCTGCACCTTCGCCCTCAACTACGGCAACCGCGCCACCGGCGACATCCCGACCTCCGCCCGCGAGCTGAAGGCGTACGTCGCCAAGGTGCTCGCCGCGACCGGCGCCAGCAAGGTCTCGATGGTCGGCCACAGCCAGGGCGGGATGATGCCGCGCTACTACATCAAGTTCCTCGGCGGCGCCCAGTACGTCGACGACCTGGTCGGCATCGCGCCCTCGAACCACGGCACCAAGCTGCTGCCCTCCGCGAACCCGCTCGCGGCGCTCCTGCCCGGCCTGATCTGCGTGGCGTGCAACCAGCAGACCTGGGGATCGGCGTTCCTGCAGCACCTCAACGCGGGCGACGAGACCCCCGGCGGCGTGAGCTACACCCAGATCGAGTCCAAGTACGACGAGGTCGTCATCCCCTACACCTCGGCCTTCCTGACGCCGGGTCCGCGGACCACCAACGTGACCCTGCAGGACCTGTGCCCGGGCCTCTACGCCGAGCACCTGCTGATCCCGAACAACAAGGTCACCATCGCGGTCACGCTGAACGCGCTGCGGCACCCCGGTCCCGCCGCCAAGGACTTCCGGCCCGCCTGCTGACGATCATCCCCTAGAATAGGAACACGTTCTAGTTTCGAGGGGCTGATCCATGAGCACGGCAGCAGGCACACCCGTCGTCGACGGCTGGTTCACCACGGGCGACGACCCCCGGCTGCTGGCGGCGCGCTGCACCGACTGCGGCAACCTGGTCTTCCCTCCGCCGCCGGCCGACGCGGCGTCGTACTGCCGCAACCCGAGGTGCTCCGGCGAGGCCACCGAGCCCGCCGAGCTCTCGCGCCGCGGCCGGATCTGGTCCTACACCGATGCGCAGTACCAGCCGCCCGCGCCGTACGTGCCGCGCTGCGAGACCTACGAGCCGTTCGCCCTCGCCGCCGTCGAGCTGCCCGAGGGCATCGTCGTGCTGGGTCAGGTCGCCGACGGCTTCGGCGTGGCCGACCTGAGGGTGGGCGCCGCGGTGGAGCTCGTCGTGGAGCCGCTCGACCCCGACGGCCGGACCATCTACCGCTGGAAGCCCGTGGAGGTGCAGTCATGAGCAGGGCCATCGCCGTCGCCGGGGTCGGCATGCACCCGTGGGGCAAGTGGGGCAGGAACTTCGTCGAGTACGGCGTCCACGCGGCCCGCGCCGCCCTGGCCGACTCGGGCATCGCCTGGTCCGACGTCGACCTGGTCGTCGGCGGCGAGACCGTGCGCAACGGCTACGCCGGGTACGTCGCCGGCTCGACCTTCGCCCAGGCACTCGGCTGGAACGGCGCCCGGATCGCGACGTCGTACGCCGCCTGCGCCACGGGCGCCCAGGCCATCGACACCGCCCGCGCCCGCATCCTCGCCGGCATGTCCGAGGTCGCGCTGGTCGTCGGCGCGGACACCACGCCGAAGGGCTTCCTCGCGCCGAACGCGGGGGAGCGGTGGAACGACCCTGACTGGCTGCGGTTCCGGCTGCTCGGGATGACCAACCCGGCGTACTTCGCCCTCTACGCGCGGCGTCGGATGGACCTGTACGGCGCCACCTCCGAGGACTTCGCGGCCGTGAAGGTGAAGAACGCCCGCCACGGCCTGGAGAACCCGAACGCGCGCTTCCGCAAGGAGTCGTCGGTGGACCAGGTGCTGGCGTCGCCGGTGGTCTCCGACCCGCTGCACCTGCTCGACATCTGCGCCACCTCCGACGGCGCGGCAGCGCTGGTGCTGTGCTCGCTCGACTACGCGCGCCAGCACGGGATCGCCGATCCGGTGCGGGTCGAGGCCGTCTCGACGGTGACGCCGACCTTCCCGAACACCGTCATCGACATGCCGCTGCTCTCGACCGACTGCTCGGCGGTGGCCGGCGCCCCGGAGCACACCTTCAAGGAGTCGATCGCCCTGGCGGCGTACGACGAGGCCGGGATCGCCCCCGAGGACGTCGACGTCGCGGAGGTCTACGACCTCTCGACCGCCCTCGAGCTGGACTGGATCGAGGACCTCGGCCTGTGCAAGCCGGGCGAGGCCGAGGTGCTGCTCCGCGCCGGTGAGACCACGATCGGCGGCCGGATCCCGGTCAACCCCTCGGGCGGTCTGGCCTGCTTCGGCGAGGCCGTCCCCGCCCAGGCGATCGCCCAGGTCTGCGAGCTCGCCTGGCAGCTCCGCGGCCGGGCGACGGGCCGCCAGGTCGAGGGCGCCCGGGTCGGGATCACCGCCAACCAGGGCCTCTTCGGGCACGGGTCCTCGGTGATCCTCGCGCGCTGACCGAGGTTTGCCACACCCTCCGCCGACGCATGCTCCCGAGACAGGAGATCGCCGGAGCTCGGGCCCCGCCACCAGCAGGAGGGGTCCATGAAGCACCGTCTCACCACCGCGCTCGGCGTTGTCACCATCGTGTCCGGGTTGCTCGCGGCAGCGCCCACGCCCGCGCTCGCCACATCGGGCACCACGACCACCACGACGACCACGATCACCCCGTCGGCGCTGCCGCACGGCAAGGCAGCCCACGACTACCTGGTGGGCCGGACGATCCACCCGGCGACCGGCCCGGTCATCCGGCTTCCACGAGCATGGAAGCCCGCGCAGCTGCGACTGATCGGCCACAGCACCAAGGGCTGGCTGGTGTCCCGCTTCGACTACGACACCGCGCCGACGCCGACGCGGACGCCGATCAGGACACCGATGCGCCTCTACCGCGTCACGCGTGGAGCGGTCCGGCTGATCGACACGGTGGACGTCCACGGGGTCGGCACGGGCCAGCAGTGGTCGCTCACGTCGGACGGCAGCCGGATCGTCAGCCACCGTGACTACCTCCTCGACAACCAATGCGCCCGGTTCGCCCTGCTGGATCTCCGGGGGCATCGGATCGCAGCTCGTTCCACCGGCTGCAGCGGCAGTCGCGAGGACGTCCTCGGCGCATCCCGAGGCAAGGTGTGGTTCCGCCGCCAGGGTGGCGAGACCCGGGTGTGGGACGTGCGCACAGGCACCATCACCAAGCTCGGGGACGGCGTGTCGGCATCACTGATCGACCGCCGGCACGACCTGTTGTTCACCGACCCCGCCTGGTCGACGACGGACGAGGTGGGCCCGACCTCCTTCTCCTCGCCCGGTACGCCGGCGTGGACGGCGGACTTCACCCCCATCGCGGTCTCGCCCGACGGGGCTCTCGTCGTGGGCCTGAGTGGCGACCAGATCGGGGTGCGCGGCGAGTGGTGGCACACGCTGCCCGCGTGGGCCGATCCGGACATCGAGATCAGGCGAGTCAGCGACGGCACCCTCGTGCACGACTTCCACTTCGCCTCGCACGACACCGACCCGTCGGTGCGTGCCGAGAAGCTCCCGCCGCGCGACATCTGGTGGGAGAACAGCTCGACGCTGCTCATCGCGAAGACGCTGCCGCACCGCACCTGGCTCATCCGGTGCACCGTCGGCGGAGCCTGCGCGACCGCTGCTCCGAGCGTGCCGTGGACCTGGGGCTTCTGGCACCGGCACGTCACCGACTGGCACTGACGCCGACCTGCCTCAGCGACGGGTCGCCGGACCCGGAGCAGGTTTCAACGATGCGGGGCGAACGCATCATGTGGTGACGGAGCGGGCTCGGGGCCCGCCCACATGGACCTGGAGGGAACATGCGGAACCGCCTTGCCACCGCACTCTGTGCGGCCACCGCGCTCGCAGCGCTCGTCGTACCGACCGCGGCCACCGCCGCGTCGACCGCCACCGCTGCGCGCACCGAGACGATCGACCCCTCGGCGCTGAGCCGGGGCGCGGCCCCGCGCGTGGACTTCCTCGGTGGTCGCGTCCTGCACTCGTCGACCGGCGCGACCGGTCGGCTGCCCAGCACCTGGAAGCCCGCCCGGCTGCTGCTCGTCGGCCGCGTCGGCGGCGCCTGGTACGTCCAGCGCTGGGACGCCCAGCACTACCAGGGCTGGCTCTACCGGGTGACCAGCTCGAGCGTGAAGCGCATCAGCTCGGGCAGCAACGCCGGAAGCGGCGTGCTGGGCTGGTACCTCACCTCCGACGACAAGGCGATCGTCCACCACGAGACCGACGGGTACGGCGGCTGCACGCTCCAGCTGCTCGACCTGACCGGTCACGTGACGGCCCACCACGGCTGCGGGTACGACGGCAACTACATCGGCGCGACCAGCACCCAGGTCTGGTACACGCCGTTCGGTTCGACCGCGACGCAGCGTTGGACGGTCGGCGGGACCACGAGCAGCATCGGGGTGAAGGGCGCGCTCGCCGATCCCACCCACGACGTGCTCTTCCTGCGTCCCACGAGCTCGACCACGCAGGGCGGCCCGACCAGCCTCTCGGCCCCCGGCGCGCCGGCCTGGACCGCCGCCTTCCGCGCGGTCGCGGTCTCCCCGAGCGGCACGTACGTCGCCGGCTTCGCCTCGAGCACGCTCCAGATCCGCAGGATGAGCGACGGCACCGTGGTGCGCCAGGTCGCCGTCGGCACCACCAGCGGCGTGACCTGGGAGTCCGACAACAGGTTCCTCGTCGCGACGGTCGGCAGCAAGGACTGGATCGTGCGGTGCCCGCTGTCGGGCGCCTGCTCCACCGCGGCCGGCCCGGCGAGCAGCCGCTACACCTTCGACCAGGTCCCGCGCTGGCACGCCGAGGCGATGAGCTGACGCCCCTCAGCCACAGACCCGACCTGGAGGATCCATGAGGCTTCGTCTCGCCGCCGCTCTCGCCGCGGCAGCCACCATCGCCGCCGGAGTCCTGGCTGCGCCGACCGCGCCCGCCCTGGGTGCGACCGGGAACACGAGCACGACCATCACGCCGTCCGCGCTTCCGCGCGGCAAGGCCGCCCACGACTACCTCGTGGGCCGCACGATCCATCCGGCGACCGGCTCCGTAGTCCGTCTCCCGCGCTCCTGGAAGCCGGCACAGCTGACCCTCGTCGGGCACAGCACGAAGGGTTGGATCATCGACCGGTACGACGGCGTGACCGGTGCCGCGCCGGATCGGCTCTACCGGGTGACCCGCGGCTCCGTACGACTCATCCGCTCGGTCGACCTCGGCGGCATCAACGGGCAGCTGTGGTTCCTCACCGCCGACAACACCCGGATCGTCAGCACCTACATCGGGGCATACGGCAGCGGTGACCGAATCTCGCTGCTCGACCTCAACGGGAAGAAGCTGTACGGACCGCTCTCCGTCGGGGGCGAGGCCGACTTCCTCGCCGCCTCGCGGGGCAAGGTCTGGCTGTCGCTGCAGGAGACGGGGACGGTCGAGGTCTGGGACGCCGTGGCGGGAACCGTGAAGGAGCTTCCGGCGACGGGCTCGTTGATCGACCGCTCGCACGACCTGTTGTTCACCGCCCCCGGCGCCACGGGCATGACCGGGCCGACCTCTCTGTCCGTCCCCGGGACGCCGGCCTGGACGGCCTTCTTCACGCCGATGGCGGTGTCGCCCGACGGGTTGCGCGTCGCGGGTCTCGCCGGTGACCAGATCACGAACGTCGGGACCTACAATCCCAATCCGGACATCGAGATCCGTCGGGTCAGCGACGGCACGCTCCTGCGGCGCATCCACGTCACGAACTCGACCAGGTACATGAACTACGCGGGCGAGATCTGGTGGGAGAGCAACACCTCGATCCTCGTTGCTGAGACGATGCCCTATCGAAGCTTCCTGATCCGCTGCTCGGTCTCCGGCACGTGCGTCACGACGGCTCCCAGCGTCACGTCCGACTGGTGGTTCTCGCACCGCAGCCAGACCGACTGGCACCAGCTCGGCTGAGGAGTAGCGATGAGGAACCGTCTCGCGATCGCGCTGAGCGCTGCGGCTCTCATGGCGGCGGGCCCGCTCGCCGTACCGTCCGGACGGGCCGTGGCGACGACCGGCACGACCGGGACCACCACGACGATCACGCCGTCCGAGCTGCCCCGGGGCGGGGCCGCGCACGACTACCTGGTCGGCCGCTCCCTCCACCCGCGGACCGACGGTGTCATCCACCTGCCGCGTGCGTGGATGCCGAGCCAGCTCACCCTCGTCGGCCACAGCGCGAAGGGGTGGATCGTCCAGCGCGTGCACACCCCCACGCCCGCCCGGATGCGGCTCTACCGGGTGACCCGCACGCGGGTGCGCCTGATCAGCTCGATGCACCTGGACGACGACTGGCAGCTGTGGTTCCTGACCGACGACGGCAGCCGCATCGTCAGCATCCACAGCAGGAGTTTCGGCAACGGCGACCGGATCTCGCTGCTCGACCTCGACGGCAGGGTGCTGTACGGGCCGATCAGCAGCCGCTACGCCCTCGACTTCCTCACCGCGTCGCGGGGAACCGTCTGGTTCGCCCAGCAGAACGACTCCAGCCAACCGGGCGACGTGCCGACGCAGTGGACCGTCAAGGTGTGGCACGCGGCGGCGGGCACGTTGACCGCGCTCGGTCCCGGGGTGACGTCGACGCTCATCGACCGTCCGCACGACCTGCTCTTCACCGCGGCCGACCAGGCGGACGCGCCCGTCGGGCCGACCTCGTTCTCCAGCCCGGGCACGCCGACGTGGACCGCCCCGTTCACGCCGATGGCGGTGTCGCCGGACGGTCGTCGGGTGGCGGGCATCGTCGAGAACTACCCGCTCGTGGACGTCGAGATCCGCCGGGTCAGCGACGGGGCGCTGCTGCGCACCATCCACACCGAGCCCCTGAACAACCTCGCGGGCCTGTGGTGGGAGAGCAGCACCGCACTGCTCATCTCGGAGAACCTGAGGTACCGCAGCTGGCTGATCCGGTGCACGGTCGCCGGCTCCTGCTCGACTCCAGCCCCCAGCGTGCCGAGCAGCTGGACGTTCACCCACCGCAACAGCTACGACACCCACCAGGTCTACTGAGCAGGCGGCCGATCAGCCGATCTCGAGCCGGCTGATCGCGTGCTCGCCGGACAGGCCCTTGAGCTCGTAGACCCCGACCGGGACGGGCGTGAGGTCGCTGTCGGCGATGGCCGCGGTGACAGCCTCGCTCACGAAGGTCTCGCCGCCGCCGGCCACGCTGGCGACCCGGGCGGCCATCGCGACGTTCGTGCCGAAGTAGTCGCCGTCGCGGGCGACCACCTGGCCGGTGTGGATGCCGATCCGCACCTGGATCGGGTGTCGGCGCAGCATCGAGTCGCTGGGCCGGGCGAGGTCGCGCTGGATCGCGATGGCCGCCCGGCAGGCGGCCTCCGCGTCGCGGAACGCGACCATGAACCCGTCGCCGGCGGTCTTCACGACCTGGCCCAGGTGCTGCTCGATGCGGGTGCGCAGGACCCGGTCGTGGGCCGCGAGCACCTTCACCCAGGTCTTGTCGCCGAGCTGGTCGTTGAGGGCCGTGGAGTCCTGCACGTCGGAGAAGAACAGGGTGACCGTGCCGTCGGCAGCGGCCATGTTGAGGATGTCGGCGCGCTCGGTGCTCGCCCACGCCGTGATGTCCTCGATGGTGGACTGGATGACGCCGGTGATGCCGCGCTCGCGGACCCGCGACGCGGTTCGGATGACCCGGCGCATGGCACGCTCCGCCGAGCTGGTGGGCGGGCCGGGCCGCAGCGCGGCGTCGAGGTCGCGCTCGAGGGTCTCGATGTGCAGCCGTGCCAGCGACAGCTGGCGGTGCGTGAACGCGAGCCCCCAGCCGAGCGCGACGCAGGCGATGAGCAGCACCGCGCATCCGACCACCAGCAGCACCGTCACGGCCGCAGCCTAGGCGGTTGCGGCGCCCGACGGGCCGAACGCCGTGCGTTGCTCAGGTCACGTCCCCGTCGACGTACACCCAACGCCCGCGGCGGAGCTCGAAGCGGCCCCGCTCCCGCATCGAGCCGGTCACCGATCCCCGGTACGACGCGGTGAAGTCCACCCAGTCCTCACCGGAGTCGTGGATGACCAGGCCGGTCCAGGTGAGCGCGTCTGGAGCGATCACGGCGGGACGCGTGCGCGGGTGCCAGGTGCGGAAGACGTAGTCCACGTCGCCCCGTGCGTACGCCGAGTAGCGCGACCGCATCAGCTCCTCGGCCGTCGCGGCCTCGCGAGCGCCACGGTGCAACGGCCCGCAGCAGGCGTCGTACGCCGTCCCCGATCCGCACGGGCATCCAGTCAGCACCGGTCAAACCTATTGCGCGCCGTCGTAGCGTGGGAACCGTGACCGCCTCTGTGACCCAGGCCCCCACCCCCAGCCCCAGCATCAGCACCGTCGGAGAGCTGCGCGCCTCCGGCCACGTCCAGAAGTCCCTGCGCCAGGAGATCCGCGACAACCTGCTCGCCAAGCTGGCCGCCGGGGAGAACCCCTGGCCCGGGCTGCACGGGCTCGACGACACCGTCGTGCCGCAGCTGGAGCGCGCGCTCATCGCCGGCCACGACATCGTGCTGCTGGGCGAGCGCGGACAGGGCAAGACCCGCATCCTGCGGACCCTGATGGGCCTGCTCGACGAGTGGTCGCCGGTGATCTCCGGCAGCGAGCTCGGGGAGCACCCGTTCGACCCGATCACCGTGCAGTCGCGGGCCGCGGCGGCCGAGCACGGCGACGCCCTGCGCGTCTCGTGGCGCCACCGCAGCGAGAGGTACGCCGAGAAGCTGGCCACCCCCGACACCTCGGTCGCGGACCTGATCGGTGACGTCGACCCGATGAAGGTCGCCGAGGGCCGCTCCCTGGGCGACCCGGAGACGATCCACTTCGGGCTGATCCCCAGGTCCCACCGGGGGATCGTGGCCATCAACGAGCTGCCCGACCTGGCCGAGCGGATCCAGGTCGCGATGCTCAACGTGATGGAGGAGCGCGACATCCAGATCCGCGGCTACGTGCTGCGGCTGCCGCTCGACGTGCTCGTCGTGGCGTCCGCCAACCCCGAGGACTACACCAACCGCGGCCGGATCATCACCCCGCTCAAGGACCGCTTCGGCGCCGAGATCCGCACCCACTACCCGACCGAGCTGGACGCCGAGATCGCGGTGATCCGGCAGGAGGCGGACCTGCTGACCGACCTGGTCGACGTACCGGACTTCCTGGTGGAGATCCTGGCCCGCTTCACGCGCAACCTGCGCGAGTCCTCGTCGGTCGACCAGCGCTCCGGGGTGTCCGCGCGGTTCGCGATCGCGGGCGCGGAGACGATCGCGGCGGCCGCGCTGCGGCGGGCCACGCTGCTCGGCGAGGACCGCGCCGTCGCCCGCGTCGTCGACCTGGAGACCGCCGTCGACGTGCTCGGCGGCAAGATCGAGTTCGAGTCCGGCGAGGAGGGCCGCGAGGACGAGATCCTCACCCACCTGCTCCGCACCGCCACCGCCGAGGTCGTCCGTGCCCGCTTCCGTGGCATCGACTTCGCGCTGCTGGTCGACGCGGTCGAGGGCGGCGCCACCGTCGTCACCGGTGAGCGGGTGGCTGCCCGCGACCTGCTGTCCGGGCTGCCGGTGCTCGGCGAGTCCGACCTCTACGACACCGTCTGCGAGCGGGTCCTCGGGCCGGGTGGCGGCACGACCGACGGCGAGCGGGCGGCGGCGATCGAGCTGGCCCTCGAGGGCCTCTACCTGGCCCGCAAGATCGGCAAGGACTCCGCCGGTTCCGAGACCATCTATGGCTAGGTACGAGAGGTACGCGGGCGGCGACCCGCTCGCCCCGCCGGTCGACATCGCCGAGGCGCTGGACGCCATCGGCCAGGACGTCATGGCCGGCTACAGCCCGGAGCGGGCGATGCGGGAGTTCCTGCGCCGCGGCGGGCAGGACAACGCCGGCCTGGACGACCTGGCCCGCAAGGTGGCCGAGCGGCGCCGCGAGCTGCTGCAGCGCAACAACCTCGACGGGACCCTGCAGCAGGTCAAGGAGCTGCTCGACAAGGCGGTGCTGGAGGAGCGCAAGCAGCTCGCCCGCGACGTCACGATGGACGACGGCGACCGCGCGTTCCGCGAGCTGCGGATGGAGAGCCTCCCGGACTCGGCGGCCGCCGCCGTCACCGAGCTGGCCGACTACGACTGGCAGTCGAGCGAGGCGCGGGCGGCGTACGAGGAGATCAAGGACCTGCTCGGGCGCGAGCTGCTCGACCAGCGCTTCGCCGGCATGAAGAACGCCCTCGAGAACGCGACCGACGAGGACCGGGCCGCGATCAACGAGATGCTGAACGACCTCAACGAGCTGCTCGAGAAGCGGGCGCAGGGGACCGACACCCAGCAGGACTTCGACGACTTCATGGCCAAGCACGGCCAGCAGTTCCCGGAGAACCCGCAGAACCTCGACGAGCTGCTCGACTCGCTGGCCCAGCGTGCGGCCGCGGCCCAGCGGATGCTCAACTCGATGACTCCCGAGCAGCGCCGCGAGCTGATGGAGCTGTCGGCCGCCGCCTTCGGGTCGCCGCAGCTCATGGAGCAGCTCGATCGGCTCGACGGCAACCTGCAGGCCCTGCGCCCCGGCGAGGACTGGGGTGGGTCGGAGCGGTTCGAGGGCGACCAGGGGCTGGGCCTCGGTGACGGCACCGGCGCGCTCCAGGACATCGCCGACCTCGACGCGCTCGCCGACCAGCTGGCCCAGTCCTACCGCGGTGCGGGGCTGGACGACATCGACCTGGACAAGCTCGCCCAGCAGCTCGGGAACGACGCGGCGGTCGACGCGCGCCGCCTCAAGGACCTCGAGCGCGCACTGCGCGACACCGGCGCGATGGAGCGCGGCTTCGACGGCGAGCTGCGGCTCACGCCGAAGGCGATGCGGCAGCTGGGCAAGGCGCTGCTCCGCGACGTCGCGCAGAAGCTGTCGGGACGGCAGGGGCAGCGCGACGTACGACGCTCCGGCGCGGCCGGCGACCTCACCGGCGCCTCGCGTCCGTGGGAATTCGGGGACACCGAGCCGTGGGACGTCCCGCGCACGGTGCTCAACGGCGTCGTACGGCGTGCGGGTGAGGGCGGTGGCCGGCGCTTCGCCATCGACGACATCGAGGTCCAGGAGACCGACAGCCGCACCCAGGCCGCCGTGGCACTCTGCGTCGACACCAGCTTCTCGATGGCGATGGACG
Organism: Nocardioides ultimimeridianus; assembly: GCF_054777895.1. NCBI lineage: Bacteria > Bacillati > Actinomycetota > Actinomycetes > Propionibacteriales > Nocardioidaceae > Nocardioides > Nocardioides ultimimeridianus. The sequence continues at coordinate 12,535 of NZ_BAAHAB010000022.1, forward strand.
GCCGATGGGTGCCGATGAAGCAGACGGCGTTGGCGCTGCACACCCTGATCGGCACCCGCTTCCGCGGCGACAGCCTGGAGCTGATCGGCTTCGGCCGGCACGCCCAGACCATGCAGATCGAGCAGTTGACCGCCCTCGACGCCCGCTGGGCGAAGGGCACCAACCTGCACCACGCGCTGCTGCTGGCCAACCGACACTTCCGCAAGCACCCGAACGCGCAGCCGGTCCTGCTGATCGTCACCGACGGCGAGCCGACCTCCCACCTGGAGCCGAACGGGGAGGTGTTCTTCGACTACCCGCCGCACCCGCTGACGATCGCGCTCGCCGTACGCGAGCTCGACAACGCCCGCCGCCTCGGCGCGCAGACGACGTTCTTCCGGCTCGGGGACGACCCGGGCCTGGCCCGGTTCATCGACTCGATGGCCCGCCGGGTCGACGGCTCGGTCATCGCGCCCGAGTCCGGCGACCTCGGTGCCGCGGTGGTCGGCTCCTACCTCGGCTCCCGCTCCAGCAGGCCGGCCCCCGGCTCCTACGGCGACTTCTTCCCCGGTCGCGGGTTCTGGGTCGGCTGAACCCCTCCGGTCGTCAGGTTGTGAGCGGCCTATAGGCCGGTCTCAACCTGACGACCCGAGGGCTGTGGAGGACGCCAGCGCGAGGGCCCGATCCGGGGCACGCTCATCGGCATGCTGGATGAGCGGTGGAGGCGTCTGGCCGCGACCCAGGGCGGCCTGCTGACGCGTACCCAACTGGCTGGCTTCGGCGTCGATTCAGACATGGTCCGACACCGCATCAGCTCTGAACGGTGGGCGGAACGCAGCGAGACGGTCATCAGTACGACGACGGGCGTGCTCACCCGCGAACAGCTCATGTGGCTCGGGGTCCTGCACGCCCACGGCCACGGGGTCGTCGGAGACCTGACCGCAGCCGAGCTCGCCGGGCTGCGCAACTGGAACCGCGACGTCATCACGATCCTGGTGCCGCGAGGCACCGAGGTGGGCGATCCGATCGCGGGGATCCGGTTCGCCGAGACGCGGCGCCCGATCCAGCGCTGGATCCGCCCCGACCTCGCACTCCCCGTCGCCCGGATCGAGCCGGCCATCCTGCACTTCGCGGCGTACCAGCCTTCGAAGCGGACGGCTCAGGGAGTGCTCGCGGCCGCGATCCAGCAGCAGCTGACGACGCCCGAGCACCTGGTCGAGGAGATCCTGCAGATGCGACCGCTGCGATGGGCGAAGCTGATGAAGCGCGCGCTCGGCGAGATCGCCGGTGGCGCGCAGTCGGTCGCGGAGCTCGACGTCCGGCGGATGTGCCGCGCCTTCCGGCTCGCCCCACCCGCGCGCCAGGTCAAGCGGCGCGACTCCTCGGGCAGGATCCGGTTCACCGACTGCGAGTGGTCGCTGGCCGACGGCCGCACGCTGGTGCTGGAGGTGGACGGAGCGTTCCACATGGAGGTCGAGCAGTGGGAGGACGACATCGCGCGGCAGCGTGCCCTCACCGACCCGAGCCGCATCATCGTGCGCTGCACCAGCCGCGAGCTCCGCGACGATCCGGGCCGGGTCGCCCGCGACCTGCTCAACCTCGGCGTCCCGCGTGCTGCCTGAGCCGGTCGTCAGGTTGAGAGGGGCGGAAAGCGCACCGCTCAACCTGACGACCGGTGGGGCTGTGGAGAACCCGGGCGGCCGGTTTTCGCGCATCAGGGCCCGGGCAACCGGCTCCCATGTCCACCACACCGCTGCGCCAGGTCGACCCCTCGGTGGTCGATGCCGACCCGTTCTGGGCGACGGTCGTCGCTCGGCACCCGCACGCCACCTACGTCCTGCTGCCACCGGACCCGCCACCGGCCGACCTCCCGCCTGACCGCGTCGCGGCCGCCGAGCGGGCGGTCGCCTCGACCTGGCACCTGCTGGAGGAGTACGTCGAGGCGGCCGGATCGAGCGACACCCCCGCCGTCTCCTGGCGCGGGTCGGGCACGAGCCGGCGACTCGTCGCCCGCCTCGCCCTGATCGGGATCGGCCGCGAGGCCGGCGCTGAGCTCGCGGCCGGCATCGGCGTGGCGCTCGGAGGGCGCGGCTGGTCGCTGCGCCCGTGGCGCGGCCCGGACCTGGCGACGCTGCACCTGCGCAACACGGCGTGCGAGCAGGGCGAGCAGAGGGAGCAGGCCGAGCCGCCGGTCGAGGTCGATCTCGCGATCGGTGAGGGCGCGACCGTCCTGTCCGTCACCGCACACCCGGGGGTGAGGTCATGGCGGTGAGGATCGAGGTCGACTACAGCGTCCTGCGCGACGCCGAGCACGGCTGGGGCGTGGTCGGCGACGACCTGGACGGTGCGGTCGCGCGGATGGGGCTGATCAGCGGTGCCGGTCTCCCGGCGCCGGTCCGGGCCGAGGTGGACGACTTCGTGCACCGGTGGCACCGGGAGGTGGGGGCCATCGCCTCCTCGGCACGCAGCGCACGCATGGCGTTCGGACTGGTCGGCGGCGACTACCGGATCACCGACCGCCACCTCGCCGAGCAGATCCGGTCGCTGATGCCATGGGGCCAGCGCCACGACGCGATCCGGCAGGCCTGAGATGACCGTGCTCCCGGACATCGTCGGCGGCTTCGAGGAGCTGCCCTGCCGGCCGGCCGAGGTCGGCACCCTCGGGTCCGACCTGCGCGGCGTCGCCGCGACCCTGCAGGACGTCTGCGCGTGGGCCGACCGCGGCGCCGCGCCCGCCGGCTGGTCGGGCGACGCGGCGGAGGCGGCCGGGCACGCCCGCACCCGCTTCGCGCGCCGCGCCGACGTGGCGCACAGCGCCCTGCAGCGCGCCACGGTCGCCACCACCGTGTTCGAGGACCGGCTGACCGTGCTGAGGCGCCGTCGTGGGCCGCTCGCCTTCGAGCGGCACGTCCTCAACCAGGAGATCCGCCGCGCGCAGGTGGACCTGCACAACGGTGACTTCACCGGCCCCACCGCCGTCCAGGAGGCCGCCGGACTCCGCTCGCGGGCCGCCCATCTGACCGCTGCGATCGAGGCCTGGGTGCGTGACCTGGCCGAGGCGCAGGCGACGTACGTCGCCGCCCTGCGCCGCATCGACACGGTGGCCGAGGCACGCCGCGAGGCGCGGAGGTCACCACTGCCGCAGACCGGAGGACTGCTGCGCCACCTGGAGGCGATCGGCGGCGACCCGGCCACGGTCGCGGCCTGGTGGCGGACCCTCAGCGTCGCCCAGCGCCAGGCCCTGATCGTGGCGCATCCCTCGATCGTCGGCCGGACCGACGGCATCCCGATCACCGGGCGCGACCGGGCCAACCGCGCCGCGATCGCGGCCCGCCGCAGCTACCTGCAGCAGCGCAGCGCCGCGGGCACCACCACCGCCGCCGAGCAGCACGCCCTGTCCAACCTCGACGCCGTCCAAGCGGTCATCGACGACCACCGGCACGACGTGGACCCGGTGACCGGTCGCGGCCTGCTCAACGTGATCGAGTACAGCCCGGCGGCGTACGGCGGCGACGGTACGTCGATCGTCAGCCTCGGCAACCCGGACCACGCCCAGCACGTCGCGACGTACACGCCGGGCTTCACGACCGACGGTGGCACGCTCAGTGACGTCGGCCGGATCGAGGACCTCCGTCACGCGATGCACCGGCACGCGCACTCCGTGGCGACGGTCCTCTACGAGAACTACGACGCGCCCAGCGCCGACGAGATCCACAGCTTCAGCGACGTCCTCGACCCCGCGAAGCGGCACGCGGCGCTCACCGACGCGATCGGGGTCACGAACACCGCCGACGCCGAGGACGGTGGCCGGCGGCTCGCGGGCTTCCTCGACGGCCTCGACGTGACCCGGGACCACCGCGGCGCCGACGTCACGGTGATCGGCCACAGCTACGGCTCCGTCGTGGCGTCGTACGCCGCCCAGGACGCCTCGCCGCACGGCCGGACCGACCTGGACGCCGTCGTCCTGCTCGCCGACCCCGGCGCCCCCGGCAGCAACGTCCACGACCTGGTGGGGGACAGCGGGATCCGGGTGTACGTCGGGGCCGACGACCACGACCCGGTCTCCCTGATCGGCAGCGGGCCGCACGGCGGTCCGGGCACCCTGGGCGCCGACCCGGCCACGGCGACGTACGGCGCCCAGCGGATCGGGGAGCAGACCGGCCCGGAGAGCATCGACGGCGTGATGAAGTTCGGCAATCACGGGTCGAGCAACTACCTCGGCCCGGGCACGCCGGGTCTGGGCAACGTCGCGGCGCTCGCGACCGGGGGGACGCCGGACGTGGTGCCGGGTCGCGATGCCGACAACTACGAGAGCCTCGGGGACCTGGCCGCCCACAGCCTGCTCAACGCGACCCCGTCCTCCGCGGACAACCTGGTCTACGACTACGGCGGCAAGCAGCTGCTGCACGCGGCCACCAAGCTCGCGGGGCCGATCAGGCTCGCGACGGAAGCGACCCCGGTCGGCGTCGGAGCCGACGCCCTCCTCAGCACCCTGAAGGGATTCCTGTCATGAGGCTCCGCGCCCTCGTCGCGGCACTGCTCTGCGCTCCGGTCCTGGCCACGTGCGGCGCCGCCACACCCGGCCAGGATGCGGGCGACGCGGCCGGCGCAGGTGCCGGCTCGCTCACCGGGACCGCCGCCGCCCGCCAGGCCGAGGCCGAACGGATGGCCGACCTCCTGCTGTCGCTCGCCACCGAGGACGCCGACCCCCAGGGCCTCGTGGGCTGGGCCGGCGGCTGGCAGGAGTGCGTGGTCTACAGCGGGCACCAGGTGGAGTTCCGGGCGTCGGGCTCCTTCGACGTTGAGGGCAGCGGTGACCTGCAAGCCGTCCTCGAGCGCGCGCGGGCGTCGCAGTGGCAGGTCCGCGGGGTGCGGATGCGCCCGGGGCACCTCGCGTTCGACCTCACCGGCGCCGACTTCGACGACCGCCCCGCCGGCAGCTACTACGACGGCCTGTTCGGCGGCCTCGTGCTCAGCGACCACTTCGCCGAGCTGGACGTCGCCACGGGCTGTGTCCCGGTCTCCGGCCCGGAGGCCGAACGGCTGGTGACGGCGGGCTCGGTCTCGAGCGACGACTGACCGCAGCGAAACTCGGTGGCGTTCCGCGCGGGCCGCGAGAACAATCAAGGATCGTGCCCGACCTGAGGATCACCCGCCCGAAGGGGTACGACGACGCCGAGCTGGCCGCCTGGTGGGAGGTCTACCGGGCGGGTCTGGCGCACGACCTGGGCCGGCACGCGACGTACTGGCAGCTGCCGGAGATCGCGGCCATGGTCCGGGGTGAGTGGGTCCGCAACGCCTACCAGATGTTCGCGGCCGAGGCCGACGGCACCGTGGTGGGTGCGGCCTTCTCGACGTACCCGCTGCTCGACAACCTGACCTCGGTCGACGTCGAGATCGCGGTGCCGCCCGCGCACCGCCGGCACGGTGTCGGCACCGCGCTGCTGGCGGCGGTCGAGGAGGCGGCGCTCGAGCGCGGCCGCACCACCGTCACCTCGCTGACCGCGTGGCGGATCGAGGACCCCGACGGGCAGGCGGGCAGTCCGGGCGCGCGCTTCGCGGACCGTCACGGCTACGCGATCGGCCTGGGCGACGTCCAGCGCGAGCTGGAGCTCCCTGCCGACCCGGCCGTCCTCGACGAGCTCGAGGCCGAGGCGGTGGCGCACGCGCAGGCCTACGAGCTCCGCTCCTGGGCCGGTCCGGTGCCCGAGGAGCTGCTGCCCGGCTACCTCGAGCTGTCCTCCCGGCTGAACACCGAGGCGCCGCTCGGCGAGATGGAGTGGGAGAACGAGACCACCGACCTGGAGGCCGGCCGCGAGATCGACCGGCTGCACCAGGCCTGCGGCCGCACGCCGTACCGCGTCGTCGCGCTGGCCGAGGACGGCACCGTGGTCGCCTACTCCTCCCTGGTCCTCGCCGAGCACGACCCGGACTGGGTCTTCCAGTGGGGGACCCTGGTCGACCCGGCGCACCGCGGGCACCGGCTCGGCCTGGCGGTGAAGGTCGCCAACCTGCGCCAGGTGCAGCGTGACCCGCGCGCGGCCGGCCGCCGGCTGGTCACCTGGAACGCCGGCGTCAACGACCACATGATCGGCATCAACGAGCGGCTCGGGTTCCGGGCGACCTGCACCGGCGGCGAGCTGATCAAGAAGCTCTAGGAGTTGCTGCCCGCGTCCGAGCCCAGCTTCAGCTCGGTCGTCGCGGTCTTCCCGCCACGCTCGTAGGTCACCTTCACCTGGTCGCCGGGCCGGTAGGCGCGGATCGTGGCGATCAGCGAGTCGGCGCTGGTGATCTTGTGGTCGTCGATCCCGGTGATGATGTCGCCGCTGCGCAGGCCCGCGCTGCCCGCCGCGGAGCCGGACGTGACCTCGCGGATCCGGGCGCCGTCGGTCACCTCGGCGAGGGACTGGCCGCCCTGCTGCGGGACGTCGGAGATCTGGATGCCGAGCTTGGCGTGGGTGGGGGTCTGGCCGTTCTCGAGCTGCTCGACCACGGGCAGGATCTCGTCGATGGGGATCGCGAACCCGAGGCCGATCGAGCCGCCCTGACCGCCGGTCGTGCTGCTGTCCGACGCGGTCTGGATGGAGGCGTTGATGCCGACCAGGTGCCCGGCCATGTCGACCAGGGCGCCACCGCTGTTGCCGGGGTTGATGGCGGCGTCGGTCTGGATGGCGGGGTACGCCGTGGTGTTGCCCGCGGAGTCCTGGCCGACGTCCACGGGCCGGTCCAGCGCGCTGACGATGCCGGAGGTGACCGTCGAGCTCAGCCCGTACGGCGATCCGATGGCCACCACCTGCTGGCCGACCTGCAGGTTGTCGGACCTGCCGACGGTGACCGGCGTCAGGTCGCTCACGCCGCTGACCTGGATGACCGCCGTGTCGGTGAGGGGGTCGGTGCCGACGACCTTCGCCGCGACCTTGGTGCCGTCGTTGAAGGACACCGAGATCTGGGTGGACTGCGCGGACACGCTGCTGTCCAGGGTCACGACGTGGTTGTTGGTCAGGATCATCCCGGCCTTGTTGAGCACCACGCCCGACCCGCTGCCGGCGCTGCCGCCGCCCTCGACGTCGATCTCGACGACCGAGGGCAGGACGGCCTTCGCCACCGCCTCGACGCTGCCGGACTTCACCACCGACACCGGCGTGCCGTCGACGGTGATGGTCGAGGCGCTCCCGGCGGGACCGGAGCCGTCCAGGGCGTTCCACGCCGCGGCACCGCCGACGCCGGCGGTGCCGCCGACGACGAGGGCGCCGGTCAGGACGGCGGCCGCGAAGCGGCCGCGGCTCGGGGCCGGGCGCTGGGGAGGCAGGAGCGGGGATCCGCTCGGCGGGGGGAACGAGGGAGGTCCGTACGGCGGCAGCGTGCTCATGACCCCACGATCGCTCCGGAACCTGTGCCGATCCTGAGGCTCCGGATGGGGTTCCCTGAGACTTGGGCGGAGACTTACACCTGCCGCTCCTGCGCCTCCCAGTACGGCTTGCGCAGGTCCTTCTTCAAGATCTTCCCGGTCGGGTTGCGGGGGAGCGCGGCGACGATGTCGACGGTCTTGGGGCACTTGAAGTGCGCGAGCCGCTCGCGGCAGAACTCCACCAGCTCGGTCTCGCTCGCCTCGGTCCCGGGGCGGAGGGCGACCACGGCCTTCACCGACTCACCCCACTTCGGGTCCGGTACGCCGATGACGGCGACCTCCGCCACCGCCGGGTGCTCGGCCAGCACCCGCTCCACCTCGGGCGAGTACACGTTCTCGCCGCCGGTGATGATCATGTCCTTGAGCCGGTCCGAGACGTAGAGGTAGCCGTCCGCGTCGAGGTGGCCGATGTCACCGGAGCGGAACCAGCCGTCGTCGGTGATGACCTCCGCGGTCGCCTCGGGCTTGCCCAGGTAGCCCTTCATCAGCTGCGGGGTCCGCAGCCACACCTCACCGGACTCGCCGGTGGGCAGGTCGCGCAGGGTCGCGGGATCGACGATGCGGAGCTCGCACTCCGGCAGCGGCCGCCCGGCCGAGAGCAGCCGCTCGGGCCGGTCGCCCGCGACGGCGGTCCGGTGGTCCTCCGCGAGCAGCTCGGTGGCGACACCGGACACCTCGGTGAGTCCGTAGACCTGGATGAAGTCGGTGCCGGGCCAGGCCTGCATGGCGGCGCGCAGCAGCGGCGGCGGCATCGGGGCGGCGCCGTACGTGTAGGACTTCAGCGCCCCGAACAGCGCGACGGCGTCGCCGCCCGCACCGAGCACCTGCGCGAGCACTGCGGGCACCAGGAAGGTGCGGTTCGCGCCGGCCATGATCGCCCCGGCGAGCGAGGCGGCGTCCGGCTCGCGGGTCATGATCGACGGCACGCCGTCGTTGATGCCGAAGAGCACGTACGACGACCCGCCGACGTGGAACAGCGGCATGGCGACCATCGACTTGTCGCCGGGGTCGAACGCCCAGCCGTGGTGGCCGTTGCGGGTGTGGCTGACCATGTTGTCGTGGGTCAGCATCACGCCCTTGGGCCGGCCCGTGGTGCCCGAGGAGTACATCACCAGGCAGGTGTCGTGCGGGTCGGTCGCGGACTCGCCGGTCTCCGGCTCCACGCCCGCCAGGAACGCCTCGTAGCCGCACCCGTCGGCACCGTCCGGCGTCACCTCGACCACCTGGCGTACGCCGGGAAGCCGGTCGCGCACCGCCGCGATGGCCGGCATCAGCTCGGCCCCCACGAAGAGCACCTTCGCGCCGCAGTCGTTGACGGCGTACTCGACCTCGTCGGGGCTGGAGCGCCAGTTGATGATCGCGTTGGCCGCGCCGAGGTAGCCGGCCGCCATCGAGATCTCGACGCACGCGGGATGGTTCTTGTCGAGGAACGAGACGACGTCGCCATGGCCGATCCCGAGCGCGCGCAGCCCGGCCACGGCCCGGCGGATCCGCTCGCCCCACTCCGCCCAGGTCCAGGTGCGGCCCAGGTAGGTCATCGCCTCCGCATCGGGGGTCGTGGCCGCCCAGTGCAGCGCCCGGTCCGACATCAGCCGCGGCGTGGGCGGGTCGCCGAACGGGACGGTGGGCGCGGTGGTCGGCTCGACGGTGGTCACGTGCCGATTGTGTCCCAGACCACAGGGTCATGTCTCCGGCCCGAGCGGGTGCCGGTCGCCGTCCGTTCACCTGCGTCGACTTGGATGCTCACGTGTCATCCCCGTTGTTGCGCGCCGCCGAGGCGCCCCTGCCCCGCACCCTGGTCGACATCTTCCGGGCCACGGTCGCGCAGCACCCGGACGCGATGGCGCTCGACAGCGGCGCGGACGCGGTCACCTATGCGGAGTTCACCGAGGCGGCCGAGACCGTCGCGGGCGAGCTCGCGGAGCTCGGGATCGGGCGGGGCGACCGCGTCGGCGTACGGCTCGCGTCAGGGACGACCGACCTCTACGTGGCGATCATGGGCGTGCTGTTCGCCGGGGCGGCGTACGTGCCGGTCGACGCCGACGACCCGGAGGAGCGGGCGCGCCTGGTCTTCGGCGAGGCCGACGTGGCTGCCCTGATCACGTCCGGCCTGGCGATCGAGGTGCGCGGCGCCGCGGGTCGTGCGCCCCTGGACGCGGTCACCGGGCCGGACCTCGACGACGACGCCTGGATCATCTTCACCTCCGGCTCGACCGGTACGCCGAAGGGCGTGGCCGTCCGGCACCGCAACGCGGCCGCCTTCGTGGACGCCGAGTCGCTGATGTTCCTCGTCGACGCACCCGTCGGCCCCGGCGACCGGGTGATGGCCGGGCTCTCCGTCGCGTTCGATGCGAGCTGCGAGGAGATGTGGCTGGCGTGGCGGTACGGCGCCTGCCTGGTGCCCGCGCCGCGCACCCTGGTCCGCAGCGGTGTGGATGCCGGACCGTGGCTGGCCGCCAACGAGATCACCGTCGTCTCGACGGTCCCGACGCTGATCAGCCTGTGGCCCGACGAGGCGATCGACCGGGTGCGGCTGCTGATCCTGGGCGGCGAGGCACTGCCGCCGGAGCTGGCGGCGCGGCTGCCGCGCGAGGGCCGCGAGGTGTGGAACACCTACGGCCCGACCGAGGCGACCGTGGTCGCCTGCGGGGCGCTCGTCGACGGGACCGGACCGGTCCGGATCGGGCTGCCGCTCGCCGGGTGGGACCTCGAGGTCGTCGATCCGGCCGGGAACCCCGTGGCCGACGGGGAGCGCGGCGAGCTGATCATCGGCGGCGTGGGCCTGGCCCGCTACCTCGACCCGGCCAAGGACGCCGAGAAGTACGCGCCGATGCCGACCCTCGGCTGGGAGCGGGCCTACCGCTCGGGCGACATCGTGGTGAAGGACCCCGCCGGCCTGCTGTTCGGCGGCCGCGCCGACGACCAGGTCAAGCTCGGCGGGCGCCGGATCGAGCTCGGCGAGATCGACTCGGCCCTGCTGGCACTTCCCGGCGTGACCGGCGCGGCGGCCGCCGTACGCCGCAGCGCCACCGGCAACCAGCTCCTGGTCGGCTACCTCGCCACCACCGAGCAGTACGACGCCGCTGCCGCCACCGCCCACCTCCGCGCCACCATGCCCGCTGCCCTGGTGCCGCGGCTGGCGGTCGTCGACGACATCCCCACCCGCACCTCGGGGAAGGTGGACCGCGACGCACTGCCCTGGCCGCTGCCGACCGGCGACACGGGCGCAGCGGGCTTCCACGGTGTCCAGGCCCGGATCGCCCAGGTGTGGGAGCTCGCCATCGGCGCCGCCCCGACCGCTCCCGGCGACGACTTCTTCAACCTCGGCGGCGGCAGCCTCACCGCCGCGCAGGTGGTGACGATGCTGCGGGCCGACTACCCCGAGCTCGTCGTCGCCGACCTCTACGAGCACCCGACGGTCGCCGGCCTGGCCGGCTACCTCGACACCCTCGGGGGCATGGCGCTGGCCGAGCAGGACCGGTCGGTCGCCCCGATCCCGCGCAAGACCCAGCTGGGCCAGGCCCTGGCGGTGCCCGCCATCCGGCTGCTCGCGGTGCCCCGCCTGGCGACCTGGACCTTCGTGGCGGCGCACGTCGTCCACGACCTGCACCACGCCACCTGGCTGCCGGCCGCGTCGTGGTGGCTGCTGGCCCCCGCCCTGCTGCTGTTCATCAGCCCGTGGGGGCGGATGCTGCTGGCAGCGGGCCTGATCCGGCTCGTGCTCAACGGCATCGGCCCGGGCACCTATCCGCGCGGAGGCAAGGTGCACCTGCGGCTGTGGGCGGCCGAGCGGATCGGCGACGAGCTCGGCGCGACCGGGCTCGCGGGAGCGCCGTACATCACCTGGTACGCGCGTCTCCTCGGCGCCAAGGTCGGCCGGCATGCCGACCTGCACTCGCTGCCGCCCGTCACCGGGCTGCTCCGGATCGGCCGGGGCGCCTCGGTCGAGCCCGAGGTCGACCTCTCCGGGCACTGGGTCGACGGCGACCGGCTCGTGGTGGGCGAGGTCCGGATCGGGCGCGACGCCCGGGTCGGCACCCGCTCCATGCTCTGCCCCGGCGCCCGGATCGGCGACGAGGCGGAGGTCGCACCCGGCTCGGCCGTCTTCGGGCAGGTGCCGGCGGGGGAGTTCTGGTCGGGAGCCCCGGCCACCCGCGCCTCCTCGGCCGCCCGCGGCCCCTGGGCGGAGCGCCCGGCGTCGAGCCGCGCCTGGGTCGTCCTGTACGCCGCCGTGGCCGCCCTCCTCGGATCGCTGCCCGGCATCGCCGCGGCGGCCGTCGGCTCGATCGCCCTGGCGGCCTCCGGCCCGGGCGACGACGTCGGCGACCTGGTCCGCATCGCCGCGATCTGGCTGGTGCCCGGTGCGCTGCTCGGCATGGTCGTGCTGGCCTGGCTGATCGTGCTCGTGGTCCGCGTCGCGGGCGTCGGCCTGCAGCCGGGTGCCCACCCGGTGCGCAGCCTCGGCGCGCTGCGGGTGTGGGCCACGATGCGGGTGCTCGACGAGGCCCGCACCTGGCTGTTCCCGCTCTACTCCTCGCAGCTGACGCCGCACTGGCTGCGGCTGCTCGGCGCGAGGATCGGCAAGGACGTCGAGGCGTCGACCGTCCTGATGATCCCGAGCCTCACCCAGGTCGGCGCGCAGGCGTTCCTCGCCGACGACACCCTGATCGGCGGCTACGAGCTCGGCGGCGGCTGGCTGCGCGCCGAGCGGGTCAAGGTCGGCAAGCGGGCGTTCGTCGGCAACTCGGCGATGGCCGCGCCCGGTCGCAAGGTGCCCAAGCGCTCGCTCGTGGCCGTGCTGTCGCTGGCCCCGAACCGCAAGACGACGACCCCCGGCGCGAGCTGGCTCGGCAGCCCGCCGGCCGAGCTCCGGCGTACCGCCCAGGAATCGGCGGACGAGCGCACCTACGCGCCCCCGGCGCGGCTCAAGGTGGCCCGCGCGTGCTGGGAGCTGGCCAGGATCCTTCCGGTCGCCCTCTCCCTCGCCCTGTACGCCGGCGTGGTGCTCGCCGCGCTGGCCGCGGCCGGCCGGCACGGGCTGACCGGCGGCGTCCTTGCGCTCGTGGCGCTCGGCCTGGCGCTGGTGCTGGCCGGCATGGCCGCGGCCGCCTCCGCGGTCCTCGCGAAGTGGCTGCTGGTGGGCCGGGTCCGCGAGGGCCGACACCCGCTGTGGAGCTCGTTCGTGTGGCGCAACGAGCTGGCCGACACCTTCGTGGAGTCGGTGGCGACGCCGTGGTTCGCCGGCATCGCGACGGGCTCGCCGCTGCTCAACCTGTGGTTCCGGGCCATGGGCGCGCGGATCGGCCGAGGGGTCTGGTGCGAGACCTACTGGCTGCCCGAGCCCGACCTGGTCGAGCTCGGAGACGGCGCCACCGTGAACCAGGGGAGCGTGGTCCAGACCCATCTGTTCCACGACCGGCTGCTCGCCACCGACACCGTCCGGGTGCGCCGTGGCGCGACCCTCGGCCCCAACTCGGTGATCCTGCCCGCGGCGGTCGTGGGCAAGCACGCTACGGTCGGTCCGGTGTCGTTGGTGATGAGGGGCGAGACGGTGCCCGACAAGACCCGTTGGATCGGCAACCCGATCGCGCCGTGGCTCGACGAGCCGGCCGAGCAGTCCGACCAGGCGCCCACCGTCTGATGCTCCCCACCGCCGACGACTACCTGCCCGGCCACGGCGACCGCAGCTTCGCCGTCCACCACTACGACCTCGACCTGGGCTACAGCGTCGAGGGCAACCGCCTCGACGCCACCGCGACGCTCACGATCGAGACCCTCGAGGGCACCCGCCGGCTGGTGCTCGACCTGGCCGGCCTCAAGGTCGCCAAGGTGCGGCTGGCCGGGGCGCGGTTGAAGAAGTTCTCGCAGCGACAGGACCGGCTGGTGCTGGACCTCGCCGACGGCGTCCCCGCGGGCACCGAGATCACCGCGACCATCCGCTACTCCGGCAACCCGCGCCCGACCATCGACGAGCGGCACGGCGACGCCGGGTGGGAGGAGCTCGAGGACGGCGTCATCGTGGCCGCCCAGCCGCACGGATCGCCGACCTGGTTCCCCTGCAACGACCGCCCCGACGACAAGGCCACCTATCGGATCGAGCTGGCCGCACCGGCCGGCTACACGGTCGTCGCCAACGGCGAGCTGACCTCCCGCAAGCGCGGCGGCAGCTACGAGACCTGGGTCTATGAGATGGACCGGCCGATGGCGACGTACCTCGCCACCGTGCAGATCGGGAGGTACGTCGTCCGCGAGCACCCCGCCGGCGACCAGCCCGGCGCGCCGACCCGGACCGTCGCCACCCCCGACGCCGACCTCGCCGGCTGCTTCGACCAGCAGCCCGCCATGATGGCCTGCTTCGAGCGGCTCTTCGGCCCGTACCCGTTCACCTCCTACACCGCCGTCGTCACCGAGGACGACCTCGAGATCCCGCTGGAGAGCCAGGGCCTGGCGACCTTCGGCGCGAACTTCTGCTCGACCGAGTGGTCCCATGTGCGGCTGATCGCGCACGAGCTCGCGCACCAGTGGTTCGGCAACGCGGTGACCCTCGCGCGCTGGCAGGACATCTGGCTGCACGAGGGCTTCGCCTGCTACGCCGAGTGGCTCTACTCCGAGGAGTCCGGCGGCCCGCGCACCACCGAGGAGTGGGCCCAGCACCATCACCAGCGGCTCGGCGAGGCCGACCAGGACGTGGTGCTCGCCGACCCCGGCCCCGCCGACATGTTCGACGACCGCATCTACAAGCGCGGCGCGCTCACCCTGCACGCCCTGCGCCGAACCATCGGCGACGAGGAGTTCTTCGACCTGCTCGCGGCCTGGGTCGAGGAGTACGCCGGCTGGTCGGTCACCACCGAGGACTTCCTCTCCTTCGCCACGACCCGGACCGGCGTCGACGTCGCCGACCTGCTGCGGCCCTGGCTCTACGACACGGCTCTCCCGCCCTATCCGGCATAGTCGCCCGCCCGCAGGGCATGCTGGCGCCATGCGCACGACCCCCTTCAAGGCCTTCGACTGGAGCACCCGCTCGTGCGGGCTCCACGGCCACGTCACCTACCGCCCGACCGAGGAGTCGCTGGCGGCCCGGCTGCACACCGAGACGGCGGCGGGGGAGGCGTGGCGATGCCTGCGCTGCGAGGCCTTCGTCGTCGGGGAGCCGTCCGCCACGGGACCGGCCGACGAGGCGCCGATCGTGCTGCGTGGCAAGGCGCTCAAGGACGCCGCGATCCTGCGCGCCCTCGCCGTCGAGCGCGGGGTGCGCGGCCTGCTGCTGGTGATCCTCGCCTACGGCATCCACCGCTTCGACGGCTCGAAGACCTCGCTGCAGCAGACCTTCGACACCTACCTGCCGCTGCTCCGGCCGCTCGCGACCAAGCTCGGCATCGACCTGCAGACCACCGGCCCGGTCAAGCTGATCGAGAAGGCCCTGAGCCTGCACCACACCACCCTGATCTGGGTGATGATCGGCGTCCTGGCCTACGGCGTCCTGCAGCTCACCGAGGCGACCGGCCTGTGGCTGATGAGGCGCTGGGGCGAGTACGTCGCCGTCATCGGCACCTCGATCTTCATCCCGCTGGAGGTCTACGAGCTGGTCGAGGGCGCGACCTGGCTCAAGGTGGTCGCGTTCCTCGTCAACATCGCGGCCGTCGTCTACCTGGTCTGGTCCAAGCGGCTGTTCGGCGTCCGGGGCGGGCACGCCGCGTTCGAGGCCGAGCGGCACGCCGACTCCCTCCTGGAGGTCGAGCACGCCGCCCTCACCTCCGCGTGAGCGCCGCGCGGAGCGGCCTGGCCGGCCTGCCGGCGTACCGCTGGCTCCTGGTCGGTACGACGATCAACAGCCTCGGCAACTCGATCTCGCCGGTGGCGCTGGCCTTCGCGGTCCTCGACCTCGGTGGCAGCGCGACCGACCTGGGGCTGGTCGTGGCGGCGTACGCGCTGGCCGACCTGCTGGCCGTGATGGCCGGCGGCGTCCTCGGCGACCGCCTGCCGCGGACCGTGCTGATGCGCCTGTCCAACGCGGGTGCGGGACTGGTCCAGGTGAGCGTCGCCGTGGCCCTGCTGATGGACTGGGCGACCATCGCGTACCTCGGCGTCGCCGGTGCGCTCATCGGAGCGCTGGGCTCGCTCGCCGGGCCGAGCACGCAGGCGATCCTGCCGCAGACCGTGCCGACGGGCCTGCTGCGCACCGGGATCACGGTCAGCCGGCTCAGCCAGAACGTGGCCCGGATCGTGGGGGCGGGCGCGGCCGGCCTGCTGGTGGAGTGGATCGAGCCGGGCGGCGCGGTGGCGGTCGACGCGGCCACCTTCCTGGTCGCCGCGGCGTGCTTCCTGCTGATCCGCGTCCCGCGGGTGCGTGACGAGGATGCCGCGCCGAGCCGCTTCCTGACCGAGGCGCGCGAGGGTCTCAGCGAGGTCATGCGGCACTCGTGGCTGTGGTCGCTGATCGCGATGGCGCTGATCTACCACCTGTTCTTCGGCGGTGCGCAGGGCGTGCTCGGCCCGGTGGTCGTCGGTGGCCGCGCGGGTCCCGCGGCCTGGGGCTACGCCCTCGCGGCGATGATGGCCGGCTTCCTGGCGGGCGGCCTGCTGAGCCTGGTCTGGCGCCCGCGCCGGATCCTGCTCGCCGGCGAGCTCGGGCTGCTGCTGACGGTCTGCTTCCCGCTCGCCATGGCGCTGTCGGACCAGGCGTGGGTCGTGGTGCTCGGCGCCGCCCTGCACGGCTTCGGGCTGGAGATCTTCAGCGTCGGCTGGGACCTCGCGATCCAGGAGAACGTGCCGGAGCGGATGCTGGCGCGGGTCTACTCCTTCGACCAGCTCGGCTCGTTCCTCGCCCGGCCGCTCGGGCTGGCGCTCACCGGCCCGATGGCCGCCCTGGTCGGCGACCGGACCTGGCTGCTGGTCGTCGTCGGCGCGATGCTGGTGGCCGAGGTCGTCCCGTTCGCGCTGCCGGACGTACGCCGCCTCGAGCGCCGGCCGGCCGCTGCCGCCTGAGCCGGCGGATCAGACCGGCAGGCCCAGCCCGCGCAGGTCCGCCCGCAACGACGCCGCGTCGGTGAACACGAACGCGTGGAAGCCCAGCTCGCGGGCGGCCGCCACGTTCCCCGGGCCGTCGTCGACGAAGACCAGCCGGTCCGGCGCCAGCCCGGCCCGCTCGGCCGCGATCCGGTAGACCGCCGGGTCCGGCTTCGCCACGCCCTCGGTGCCGGAGACGACCACGTCGTCGAGCAGCCCGATCACGTCGTACGTCGCCGGGGCGATCGGGTAGAGCTCGTGCGACCAGTTCGTCAGGCCGACCTGCGGCACCCCGGCCGCATGCAGCGCCCGCACCAGCGCGTGGGTGCCCGGGACCGGCCCGGCCAGCGAGGCGGGGAAGTTGTCGACGTAGGCCCGGCCGTGCGCCAGCCACTGCGGCGTCTCCCGCTCGAGCCGGGCCAACGCGTCGGTCCACGTGCCGCCGGCGTCGCAGGAGTGGTTCCACGCGGCGAAGTCGTAGCCCGACAGGAAGCGGTCGGCCTCGGCCTCGCCGACCCCCGCCGCGACCGCGCGCCGCGGCTCCCAGCGGATCAGGACGTTCCCGAAATCCCAGACGACCCCCGACACGGCGGACGTGTCGGGGGTCGTCATGGGAGGTCGAGGGCTCAGGCCCAGCGCTCCTCGCGCGGGACGAAGGTCAGGCCGCGGTCACCCGTGTAGATCTGCTTGGGGCGCGCGATCTTCTGCTCCTTGTCGGTGGTGAGCTCGAGCCACTGCGCCAGCCACCCCGGCGTACGCCCGATGGCGAACAGGACGGTGAACATCTCCGGCGGGAACTGGAGCGCCTCGTAGATCAGGCCCGAGTAGAAGTCGACGTTGGGGTAGAGCTTGCGCTTGATGAAGTACTCGTCCTCGAGCGCGATCTTCTCCAGCTCCTTGGCCACGGCCAGGAGCGGGTTGACCCCGGTGACCTCGAAGACGTCGTCGCAGGCCTTCTTGATGATCTTGGCGCGCGGGTCGAAGTTCTTGTAGACCCGGTGGCCGAAGCCCATCAGCCGCTCGTTGCCGGCCTTGACGCCCTCGATGAACGCGGGGATGTTCTCGACCGAGCCGATCCGGCGCAGCATCTTCAGCACGGCCTCGTTGGCGCCGCCGTGCAGCGGGCCGTAGAGGGCGCCGACGCCGGCCGCGACCGCGGAGTACGGGTCGACCTGCGAGGAGCCCACCGAGCGCACCGCGTTGGTCGAGCAGTTCTGCTCGTGGTCGGCGTGCAGGATGAAGAGGGTGTCGAGCGCCTTCGAGATGCGCGGGTCGGCCTGGTAGCGGGCCTCGCTCATCTTGAACAGCATCGAGAGGAAGTTCTCGGTGTAGGACAGCTCGTTGTCCGGGTAGATGTACGGCTTGCCCTGCGCGTGCCGGAAGGCCCAGGCGCCGAGGGTCGGCATCTTGGCGATCATCCGCACGATCTGCAGGTGCCGGTTGTCGGGGTCGGCGATGTTGCCCGACTCCGGGTAGAACGTGGACAGCGCGCCGACGGAGGCCATCAGCATGCCCATCGGGTGGGCGTCGTACCGGAAGCCCTGCATGAAGCCCTTGACGTTCTCGTGCACGTAGGTGTGGTAGGTGATCTCGTGCACCCAGGCGTCGAACTGCTCCTTGGTGGGCAGCTCGCCGTAGATGAGCAGGTAGGCCACCTCGAGGAAGGTCGACTTCTCGGCCAGCTGCTCGATGGGGTACCCGCGGTACTCCAGGATGCCCTTGTCGCCGTCGATGAAGGTGACGGCGCTGCGGCAGGAAGCGGTGTTGACGAACCCCGGGTCGTAGGTGGCGATGCCAGGCTGGTCCTCAGCCGTCCTGATCTGGCCCAGGTCGGCGGCGCGGATGGTGCCGTCGACGATCGGGATCTCGTACTCCGCTCCGGTGCGGTTGTCGCGAACGGTGAGAGTTTCAGTCACGCTTGCCACCGTAGTCGGCGAGGTCACACCGCGATAACCCGGTGTCCCGAAGAATGGCTCGTGCCGAGATTTGGCCGGCGCCTCCGCGCCGCCGTACTCTGCTTGCTGCGTCTCCTGCCGCTCTCACACGTGAGGGCAGTCTCCCCGCCGGCTGGCCGGGAGCAGTGTTCGTCAGAAGATGCCTCCGGCCAGAGCCCTGGACGGGGTCCGACACGAACGAAATGGTCTCTCCATGCGTACGTATGCTCCGAAGCCGGCTGACGTCGAGCGTCAGTGGCTCGTGATCGACGCCGAGGATGTCATCCTCGGCCGTCTCGCCGTCACCGCGGCCAACCTCCTGCGCGGCAAGCACAAGGCGATCTACGCCCCGAACGCCGACACCGGTGACTACGTCATCGTCATCAACGCCGAGAAGGTCGCCCTCTCCGGCAACAAGCGCACCAACAAGATGGTCTACCGGCACTCCGGCTACCCGGGCGGCCTCACGGCCACCCCGATCGGCCAGGTCATCGACAAGGACGCGCGCAAGGCCATCGAGGCTGCTGTCTGGGGCATGCTCCCCAAGAACCGTCTCGGTCGTCAGATCATCAAGAAGCTGAAGGTCTACACCGGCCCGGCCCACCCGCACCAGGCCCAGCAGGCCGTCCCCTTCGAGATCACGCAGATCTCCCAGTAATCGACTTCGAGGATCAGACACATGACTGAGAACAGCACCGAGGTCGAGGAGACCTTCGAGACCGACGAGCAGGGCCTCGCCTACACCAGCGAGTCCAGCCCCTCCGCCGACACGCCCTCGCGCCCCGCGACGATCGCCCCGGGTGCCGCGACCGGCCGCCGCAAGGAGGCCGTCGCCCGCGTCCGCATCGTCCCCGGCACCGGCGTCTGGACCATCAACGGCCGGACCATCGAGGACTACTTCCCGAACAAGCTGCACCAGCAGGTCGTCAACGAGCCGTTCTCGGCTCTCGGCCTCGAGGGCCGCTTCGACGTCATCGCCCGCATCCACGGCGGCGGCATCACCGGCCAGGCCGGCGCCCTGCGCCTCGGCGTGGCCCGCTCGCTCAACGAGATCGACGTCGAGGGCTACCGGCCGACCCTGAAGAAGGCCGGCCTGCTGACCCGCGACGCCCGCGCGACCGAGCGCAAGAAGGCCGGTCTCAAGAAGGCCCGCAAGGCCCCGCAGTACAGCAAGCGCTGATCGTCCTCCGGGACTCATTGCCAGCAGGGCCACCTCCGTTCGCGGTGGTGGCCCTGCTGCCTTTTCCGTCGCGTAGGTGTGAGCGTGACCGATAGGTCACTCTGGCTCCTACGCGAGCTCTAGATTGGAGAACTGTGGCGCGCATCTTCGGGACCGACGGGGTCCGCGGACTGGCCAACACCGACGTGACGGCCGAGCTGGCGCTGGACCTGTCCGTGGCGGCGGCCCACGTGCTGGCCGAGCGGGGCACCTTCGACGGGCACCGCCCGCTGGCCGTCGTCGGCCGGGACACCCGCATCTCCGGGCAGTTCCTCGAGGCCGCCGTGGTGGCGGGGCTGGCCTCGGCCGGGGTCGACGTGCTGCTGCTCGGTGAGATCCCGACGCCCGGCGTCGCCCACCTGACCGCGTCGCTCGGCGCCGACCTCGGCGTGGTGCTGTCCGCCTCGCACAACGCGATGCCCGACAACGGGATCAAGTTCCTGGCGCGCGGCGGGGTGAAGCTGGACGACGCCATCGAGGACGCGATCGAGGCACGTCTGCGCGAGCCGTGGGAGCGGCCGACCGGTGCCGAGGTGGGGCGGGTCCGCCCGCACCCCACCGCGATCGAGGAGTACGCCGCCCACCTGGTCGCCAGCGTCGGCGACCTCGGCCCGGCGACCGGCGAGCGGCCGCTGCGGGTCGTGCTCGACTGCGCCAACGGGGCCGCGTCCGTGGCCGGCCCGCGGGCGCTGCGCGACGCGGGCCTCGACGTGGTCGCGATCTGCGCCGAGCCGGACGGGCTCAACATCAACGACGGCTGCGGCTCCACCCACCTCGAGGTGCTGCAGAAGGCGGTCCTCGAGCACGGCGCCGACGTCGGCTTCGCCCTCGACGGCGATGCCGACCGATGCCTGGCGGTGGACGCCTCCGGCGAGATCGTCGACGGCGACCAGATCCTGGCCGTCCTCGCCCTCTCGCTGCGTGAGCAGGGCCGCCTGATCGACGACACGATCGTGGCGACGGTGATGTCGAACCTGGGCTTCGTGCAGGCCATGACGGCGGCGGGGCTGGTCGTGCGGCAGACCGCGGTCGGCGACCGCTACGTCCTCGAGGCCATGAAGGCCGGCGGCTTCTCGCTCGGCGGCGAGCAGTCCGGCCACGTCATCCTGAGCGACCACGCCACCACCGGCGACGGGATCCTCACCGCGCTGCAGGTGCTGTTCCGGATGGTCGCCACCGGCCGCACGATCGCCGACCTCGCCGGGGTGATGACCCGGCTGCCGCAGGTGCTCGTCAACGTGGCGGGCGTCGACAAGGACCGGTGCGCCGCCGACGAGGCACTCGCCGCCGCGGTGGGCGAGGCCGAGGCGTCGCTGGGCGGCCGGGGCCGGATCCTGCTGCGCCCCTCGGGCACCGAGCCACTCGTGCGGGTGATGGTGGAGGCGCCGACCGCGGAGCAGGCCCAGGCCGTGGCGGACGACCTCGCGCTCGTGGTGCGGGAGCGGCTGGCCCTGTGAGGTCGTCAGGTCGTGGCCGGCCTCCAGACCGGTCTCAACCTGACGACCCTCAGATGCGGCGGACCCGGACGTAGCGGACCGAGTGGTCCGACTCCTTGCGCAGCACCAGCCGGGCCCGGGAGCGGGTCGGGAGGACGTTCTGCTCCAGGTTGGGGCCGTTGATGGTGTCCCAGATCCGGCGCGCCTCGTCGACCGAGGTGTCGTGGGAGAGGGCGGCGTACTTGGCGAAGTAGGAGTCGGGGTCGCGGAAGGCCGTCTCGCGCAGGCGGAGGAAGCGGTCGACGTACCACTCGCGGATGTCGGGCACGGCCGCGTCGACGAAGATCGAGAAGTCGAAGAAGTCCGAGATCGCCAGCCCGGTCCGCCCGTCCTCGCGCACGCGCGCGGGCTGGAGCACGTTGAGGCCCTCGATGATGACGATGTCGGGGCTGTGGATGGTGATCCGCTGGTCGGGAACGACGTCGTACACCAGGTGGGAGTAGACCGGCGCGTCGACCTCCTCCTTGCCCGACTTGATGTCGACCACGAACTTCATCAGCGCGCGCCGGTCATAGGACTCCGGGAAGCCCTTGCGCTCCATCAGCCCGCGCCGCGCGAGCTCGGCGTTGGGGTGCAGGAAGCCGTCGGTGGTCACGAGCGCGACCTTCGGGTGCTCCGGCCAGCGCGCGAGCATCTGCTGCAGCACGCGCGCGGTGGTCGACTTGCCGGCCGCCACCGAGCCCGCCAGGCCGATCACGAACGGCGTGCGGACCCCCGCGTGGCCGTGCAGGAAGGACTGCTGCTCGCGGTAGAGGCTGCCCGCGGCCTCGACGTACAGGCTGAGCATCCGGGACAGCGGCAGGTAGACCTCCACGATCTCGCGCAGGTCGATCGCCTCGCCGAGACCGCGCAGCTTGGCGAGCTCCTCGGCCGTGATGGGGCTCTCGGTCTCGTGCGCGAGCGCGGCCCAGGTGGCGCGGTCGAGCTCGAGGTACGGCGAGGCCTCACGGGCGTGCTCGCCCGCCGGGATGCCGGTCGACATGGCAAAGATTGTTCCAGGGTGCCGGTCTGACGTGGCGGCGGGTCCACGTCAGGGCGAACCTCTAGAGTTGGCGACCATGTGCGGGATCGTCGGGTACGTCGGAGGCCAGCAGGCCCGGGACGTCGTGATCGGCGGTCTCCGGCGTCTGGAGTACCGGGGCTACGACTCGGCCGGCATCGCGGTCGTCACCGGCGGCGAGGTCGTCGTGGCGAAGCGGGCCGGCAAGCTCGGCAACCTGGAGAAGGCGCTCGACGAGACGCCGCTGGCGCCCGCCACGCTCGGCATCGGGCACACCCGCTGGGCGACCCACGGCCGCCCCTCGGACGCCAACGCGCACCCGCACACCGGTGGTGCCGGCCGGGTCGCGGTCGTCCACAACGGCATCATCGAGAACTTCCACGAGCTGCGCAGCCGGATCGAGGCCGACGACCACGTCTTCCTCTCCGACACCGACACCGAGATCGCGGCGCACCTGGTGGAGCTGCAGGTCGAGTCCGGGGTGGACCTGCCCACCGCCATGCAGCGCGTGTGCCAGCAGCTCGACGGCGCGTTCACGCTGGTCGCCGTCGACGCGGAGGACCCGGAGCGCGTCGTCGCCGCGCGCCGCAACTCGCCGCTGGTCGTGGGGCTGGGCGACGGGGAGAACTTCCTGGGCTCCGACGTCGCCGCGTTCATCGACCACACGCGCGAGGCGCTGGAGCTGGGGCAGGACCAGATCGTCGTACTGACGCGGGACGGGGTGGAGGTCACCGACTTCTACGGCCGCCCGGCCGAGGCGACCCGGTTCCACGTCGACTGGGACCTGTCGGCCGCCGAGAAGGACGGCCACGACTGGTTCATGCGCAAGGAGATCTTCGAGCAGCCGCGGGCGGTGGCCGACTCGCTGATCGGCCGCCGCGGCGTCGGCGGGCTGCTCCAGCTCGACGAGATGCGGCTGGCCGACCAGGAGATCCGCGACCTCGACAAGATCATCATCATCGCCTGCGGGACCTCCTTCTACGCCGGCATGGTCGCCAAGTACGCCATCGAGCACTGGACCCGTACGCCGGTCGAGGTCGAGCTCGCCTCGGAGTTCCGCTACCGCGATCCGATCATCGACGCCACCACCCTGGTCGTGGCGATCTCGCAGTCGGGGGAGACGGCCGACACGCTGCAGGCGATCCGGCACGCGCGCTCGCAGCGGGCCAAGGTGCTCGCGATCTGCAACACCAACGGCTCCTCGATCCCGCGCGAGTCCGACGCGGTGATCTACACCCATGCCGGCCCGGAGATCGGGGTCGCGTCGACCAAGGGCTTCCTGACCCAGCTGATCGCCTGCTACCTGCTGGCGCTCTACGTCGCGCAGACCAAGGGCACCCGGTTCGGCGACGAGATCGCCGAGATCATGCAGCAGCTCGAGGACATGCCGGGCAAGATCGAGGAGGTGCTCGACCGCTCCGAGCTGGTCTATCGGCTGGCCCGCGACCACGTCGGCAACAAGTCGGTCCTCTTCCTCGGCCGGCACGCGGGCTACCCGGTGGCGCTCGAGGGCGCGCTGAAGCTCAAGGAGCTCGCCTACCTGCACGCCGAGGGCTTCGCCGCGGGCGAGCTCAAGCACGGCCCGATCGCCCTGGTCGAGGAGGGTCTGCCGGTGCTGTGCGTCGTACCTCCCCGGGGCCGGGACCAACTGCACGAGAAGATGCTGAGCGGCATCCAGGAGGTCCGCGCGCGCGGCGCCCGCACGCTCTGCCTCGCCGAGGAGGGCGACACGTCCATCCAGCCGTACGCCGACGAGCTGATCCCGCTGCCCAAGGTGCCCGTACTGCTCCAGCCGTTGGTGGCGATCGTGCCGCTGCAGCTGTTCGCCTGCGAGCTGGCGACCGCGCTCGGCCACGACGTCGACCAGCCGCGCAACTTGGCGAAGTCCGTCACCGTCGAGTGACCCGGGCGCGGGGCCGGTCGGGCGGTCCCCTCTGCGCAGGCAGGCGCCGCTTGCCTGCGCAAGCAAGGAGCGAGCCGGGGCACTACCGTGGGACGGGTGATCCGCGCGTACACGGTCGAGCAGGTCCGGGCGGCGGAGGCCGAGCTGATGGCGCGCGTGCCCGAGGGCACGCTGATGCAGCGGGCGGCGGCCGGGCTCGCCGCTGCGATCGCCGACCTCCTCGGGGGCGTGTCCGGGCGGCGGATCGTGCTGCTCGTCGGCAGCGGCGACAACGGCGGCGACGCGCTGTACGCCGGTGCGCGGCTCGCGCGCCGCGGTGCCCGCGTGGAGGCATGGCTGCTCTCGTCCGGCGCCCACGAGGCAGGAGTCGCCGAGCTGCGGGCCGCCGGCGGCCGGATCATCGACGAGCCGCCCCGGCAGCGCCCCGACCTGGTCGTGGACGGCATCGTCGGGATCGGCGGCCGCCCGGGCCTGCGCCCCGTCGCCCAACTGGCCCTCGACGCGCTCGCGGGCGTCCCCGTGGTCGCCGTCGACGTCCCGTCCGGCGTCGGTGTCGACGACGGCAGCGCGTCCGCCCCCCACGTGACGGCCGACCTCACCGTCACCTTCGGCACCCACAAGGTCGCCCACCTGGTCGACCCCGCCGCGCGCGCCTGCGGCGCCGTCCAGCTGGTCGACATCGGTCTCGACCTCCCGACCAGCGCCGCCGTCGAGGCGCTGCAGCCCGACGACGTCGCCCGTCTCCTGCCCCGGCCGACCCCCGACGCCCACAAGTACACCCGCGGTGTCGTCGGCGTCCGGGCCGGCTCCACGACCTACCCCGGCGCGGCCCTGCTCAGCGTCGCCGGCGCGAGCTGCGGCCTCGCCGGCATGGTGCGGTACGTCGGCGACGCGGCCCCCGCCGCGCTGATCCACGGCCGGCACCCCGAGGTGGTCGGGGCCGGCCGGGTGCAGGCCTGGGTCGTCGGCTCCGGCAGCGCCGGCACGGCCGATCGGCACCTCGCCGAGGCGATCGCGGACAACGTGCCGCTGGTCGTCGATGCCGACGCGATCCGCCACGCCGACCAGGTCCGCGGACGGTTCGCGGTGCTCACCCCGCACGCCGGCGAGCTGGCCGAGCTGATCGGTGTCCCACGTGACGACATCGAGGCCGCGCCCCTGTTCCACGCGCGCCGCACCGCCCAGGAGTACGCCGCCGTGGTGCTCCTCAAGGGCCGGCGCACGATCACCGCGCACCCCGACGGCCGGGTCCGCGTCACGACCAGCGGCACCCCGTGGCTGGCCACCGCCGGAGCCGGCGACGTGCTCGGTGGCCTGATCGGCGCCCTCCTCGCCGCCGGCCTCGACCCGTACGACGCCGCCTCGGCCGGCTCCTGGCTGCACGGCGCCGCCGCCACCCTCGCCACCGACGCCGGACCGATCGTGGCGGGCGACGTCGCCCGGGCCCTCCCGCGCCTCATCGGCCGCGTCCTGGGAGAATCGACCCCATGACCGCGCCCGCCGACGCCCGCCCGGGCCTGGGCCCCGGCCGGATCGAGGTCGACCTCGGCGCCATCCGGCACAACGCCGAGGTCCTGCGCGCCACCACCGGAGTGGCCCTGATCGCGGTGGTCAAGGCGGACGGCTACGGGCACGGCATGGTCGCCTCGGCCCGGGCCGCGAAGCAGGGCGGCGCCGAGTGGCTGGCCACGGCCACGCCGGAGGAGGCGGTCGCGCTCCGGCGGGCCGGCCTGGGCGGCCCGATCCTGTGCTGGCTGACGGTCCCCGACACCGACCTCACCCCCGCGATCGAGGCGGGCGTCGACCTCACCGCCTACAGCACCGACGAGCTCGAGGCGATCGCGGCCGCGGCGCCCGACGGAACGACGCCCCGGGTCCAGCTCAAGGTCGACACCGGCCTGTCCCGCGGCGGCGCACCCCGGAGCGCCTGGCCAGAGCTGTTCGCCCACGCAGCAGCAGGGGAACAGCAGACCCGCTGGCGGATCACCGGCATCTGGTCGCACCTCGCCTCCTCCGACGAGCCGGACGACCCCGCCAACGACGAGCAGGAGAAGCGCTTCCGTGAGGCGCTCGACGAGGCCGCGCAGGCGGGCCTGACGCCCGAGATCCGCCACCTGGCCAACTCCGCGGCCGCGATCCTGCGCCCGAGCGCCCGCTTCGACGCCGTCCGGTGCGGGATCGCGCTCTACGGCCTGGACCCCGCGCCCGGCCACACCCCGGACCTCGGTCTGGTCCCCGCCATGACCGCCCGCGCCCAGCTGGCGATGGTCAAGGACCTCGCGCCCGGCGATGCCGTGTCCTACGGCCGGATCTGGATCGCCGACCACGCCACCACGGTCGGGCTGGTCCCGGTCGGGTACGGCGACGGCATCCCGCGCCACGCCTCCTCCCCGGACCCCGCCACCAGCGCCCAGGTGGGTGTCGGGGACAAGTTCCGGCCGATCCGCGGGCGGGTCTGCATGGACCAGTTCGTGGTGGACCTGGGCGGCGACCGGCCGGCCCCGGGCAGCGACGTACTCCTCTTCGGGCCGCCGTCCCTCGGTGGCCCGACCGCCCAGGACTGGGCGGAGGCGTGCGGCACCATCAACTACGAGATCGTCACGAGGATCGGAGGGCGGATGGCCCGCACCTACGTCGACTCCGAGCCGATGGAGAAGCCATGAGCACCCGCAATCGCATCCTCGGCTCCGTCGCCGGCGCGCTCGGCATCGCCGCGGCCGGTACGGCGATCAGCATCGCCCGCCAGCAGCGCCAGATCAGCCACCGGGCCGGTGAGCGGGTGCCCTTCGGCACGCTGCACTCGGACCCGATCATGGTGATGGCCGACGACGGCGTACCCCTGCACGTGGAGATCGACGAGGTCGCGCCGCCCACCGGAGGACGGTTCTTCGGCAAGAAGCCGCTCGGCGGGGTGACGATCGTCTTCGTCCACGGCTACTGCCTCAACCTCGACTGCTGGCACTTCCAGCGGGCGGCGTACCGCAATCTGGTGCGCGCGGTCTACTACGACCAGCGCTCGCACGGCCGCTCCGGCGACAGCAGCCGCGAGAACTGCACCATCGACCAGCTCGGCCGCGACCTCAAGGCCGTGATCGAGACGGCCGCCCCCGACGGCCCGGTGGTACTCGTGGGTCACTCCATGGGCGGCATGTCGATCGTGGCGCTCGCCGAGCAGTTCCCGGAGATGATCGGCACGAAGGTGATCGGCGCCGGCCTGATCTCGACCACCGCCGGCGGT
Organism: Nocardioides ultimimeridianus; assembly: GCF_054777895.1. Taxonomy (NCBI): domain Bacteria; kingdom Bacillati; phylum Actinomycetota; class Actinomycetes; order Propionibacteriales; family Nocardioidaceae; genus Nocardioides; species Nocardioides ultimimeridianus. The sequence goes on from NZ_BAAHAB010000022.1 coordinate 39,718, forward strand.
CTCGACGTCGGCCGGATCCTGCTGCCGATGGTCCCGGCCCGGCTCGGGATGCCGTTCGCCAGCGGCGCGATCCGCACCCTCCACCTGGGCCACCGTGCCGTCGACGTGCTCCGCCGCCTGGGCAGCAACGTCGCGACGGTGGTGACCGACACCTTCGCGTTCGGCGACGAGGTGCCCTACGGGTACGTCGAGTTCGTCGACTCCATGCTCGCCGCGACCCCGTTCGAGACGGTCGCGGAGTTCTTCCCGAACTTCGCCTCGCTCGACAAGTTCGACTTCGTCGAGCACCTCGGCGTGATCCCGACCTCCATCATCTGCGGCACCAAGGATCGGCTGACCTCGATCGGCCACTCCCGCAAGCTGCACTCGCGGATCCCCGGCTCCAACCTGCTCGAGTGCGACGGCGCGGGCCACATGGTGATCCTCGAGCGGCACGAGCTGGTCAACGCCGAGCTCGACCAGCTGATCACGGCCGCGACCGAGGGGGCCGCGCGCCGGTGACCCAGACCGTCCCCGGGGTCGTCGTCGAGGTGGTCGGACCCGCATCGGCCGTCGACGTCCTCGCCGTCGTCCAGGCCGCCTTCGCCGCGCGCCCGCCCCTCGATCCGCCCGCCGACGCGCTGGCGGAGACCGAGGTGACCATGGCCGGGCACCTCACCTCCGACGGCGGCCTGCTCGCCAGCGTCGACGGCCGGCCGGTCGGCGCCCTGGTCTTCGACCGGGTGCCCGGCGAGGACGCCCTGTACCTGCGGCGGGTCGGCGTCGTCCCGGGCGCGCAGGGCCACGGCGTCGCGCACGCGATGGTCGCGGCCGCCCTGCGCGAGGCCGAGGCCCGGGGTGTCGAGCGCGTGTCGCTGCTCGCCCGCGAGGAGCTGCCCGCCACGATCGCCTTCTGGCGCGACGCGGGGTTCACCGAGACCCACCGGAGCTCGCCCTACGTCCACTTCGCGCGTCGTACGCCGCAGCGGGTCGAGGTGCCGACCGCGGACGCGATGCGCGACCTCGGCATCCGCCTCGCCGCGCAGCTGCGGGCCGGCGACGTGCTGGTGCTCAGCGGTGAGCTGGGGGCCGGCAAGACGACGTTCACCCAGGGCCTGGGCGCCGGCCTGGGCGTGCGCGGCGGCGTCACCTCGCCCACCTTCGTGATCGCCCGCGTGCACCCGAGCCTCGCCGCGGGTCCCGCCCTGGTGCACGTCGACGCCTACCGGCTGGGCGGTGCCCCCGAGCTCGACGACCTCGACCTGGACGCCGACCTCGACCAGGCCGTCACCGTCGTGGAGTGGGGGAGCGGACTCGCCGAGGCGCTGAGCGACTCCCCGCTGGAGATCCGCATCGAGCGGGCCGTCGCCGCACCCGACCTCGACCCGGAGGACGACCCCCGGGTCGTCACCCTCGAGCCGATCGGCCCGTCCTGGTTGGGCCGCCCGCGGCTCCTGGCCTAACCTTCGCCACGTGCTCCTCGCCCTCGACACCGCCTCTCCGACGGTCGCCGTGGGCCTGTACGACGGCACCTCCGTGCTCGCCGACCTCGTCTCCGAGCAGGCCATGCGCCACGGCGAGGCCCTCGCCCCGCTGATCGAGGCCGCGCTCGCGGCGGGCGGGATCACCCCCGCCGACCTGACCGGCATCGCCGTCGGTGTCGGCCCCGGCCCGTTCACCGGCCTGCGCGTCGGGCTGGTCACCGCCCGCACGCTCGGCCTGGTCCTCGGCCTGGAGGTGCACGGCGTCTGCTCGCTGGACGTCCTCGCCGCCGAGGCCGTGGCGACGGGCGCGGTCACCGGCCCGTTCACGGTCGCCACCGACGCGCGCCGCAAGGAGGTCTACCTGGCGGCGTACGACGCGGCGGGCCGGCGTACCTCCGGACCCGCGGTGGAGCGCCCGGCCGCCGTCGCCACCCACGGCCCGGTCGTGGGGGAGGGCGCGCTGCTCTACCCCGAGGCCTTCCCGCACCCGGTCGGCCCGGCCCGGCCGTCGGGCGCCTGGGTCGCGCGTGCCGTCGCCGACGGGCTCGCCGAGGTGCTGCCCCCCGATCCGCTCTACCTGCGCCGACCGGACGCCGAGATCCCGCGCGCGCCGAAGCCTGCATGACCGCCACCGTCCGCACGGCCGTTCCCGACGACCTCGCCGCGATCGTCGCCTCCGAGGCTGCCGGCTTCCCCGAGGACCCCTGGGGCGAGGGCCTGGTCGGCGAGGGCGTGGCCGGGCTGCTGCCGACGATCGCCTACCTGGTGCTGGAGCAGGACGGTGAGGTGGTCGGCCACGCCGTGGTCAGCGTCGCGGCCGAGGACGCCGAGCTGCAGCGCATCGCCGTCGACACCGCGCACCGCGGCCGCGGGCTGGGCCGGCGGCTGCTCGACGGCTGCCTGGCCGACGCCGCCCGGCGCGGCGCGGAGCGGCTGATCCTCGAGGTGCGCGAGACCAACGCCCCCGCGCTGGCCCTGTACGCCGCCGCCGGCTTCACCGAGCTGGGTCGGCGCGAGCGCTACTACCGTGACGGGTCGACCGCCGTCGTACTCTCCCGATCCCTGGAGGTCACCCCATGACCGACGAGCCCCTGGTCCTCGGCATCGAGACCTCCTGCGACGAGACCGGCGTCGGCATCGTCCGCGGTCACACCCTGCTGGCCGACGCCGTCGCGAGCAGCGTCGAGGAGCACGCCCGCTTCGGCGGCGTGGTGCCCGAGGTCGCCAGCCGGGCGCACCTGGAGGCGATGGTCCCGACCATCCAGCGGGCCTGCGCGACTGCCGGCATCGCGCTGGGCGACGTCGATGCGATCGCGGTCACCCACGGCCCCGGCCTCGCCGGTGCCCTGCTGGTCGGCGTCGCGAGCGCCAAGGCGCTCGCGCTGGGCCTCGGCAAGCCGCTGTACGGCGTCAACCACCTCGCCGCCCACGTCGCGGTCGACCAGCTCGAGCACGGGGCGCTGCCCGAGCCCAGCCTCGCGCTGCTGGTCTCCGGCGGTCACTCCAGCCTGCTGCGGGTCACCGACATCACCGGAGGCGGCCCGGGCGGCAGCGGTGTCGACCCGCTCGGCGCGACCATCGACGACGCGGCGGGGGAGGCCTTCGACAAGGTGGCGCGACTGCTCGGGCTGCCGTTCCCCGGCGGGCCGCACATCGACCGCGCGGCGCGCGAGGGCCGGATCACCATCGACTTCCCCCGCGGGCTGTCGACGCGCAAGGACCTGGAGCGGCACCGCTTCGACTTCTCGTTCTCCGGGCTCAAGACCGCGGTCGCGCGCTGGGTCGAGGCCCGCGAGCGCTCCGGCGAGCCGGTCCCGGTGGCCGACGTCGCGGCGTCCTTCCAGGAGGCCGTGTGCGACGTACTGGTGCGCAAGGCCCTCGACGCCGCCGCGAGCGAGGGCATCGAGGACCTGATGATCGGCGGCGGCGTGGCGGCCAACTCGCGGCTGCGAGCGCTGGCCGAGGAGCGGGCCGCGAAAGTCGGCGTACGCATCCGGGTGCCGCGGCCCGGGCTGTGCACCGACAACGGCGCCATGGTGGCCGCGCTGGGGTCCGCGATGGTGGCCCGCGGGCGTACGCCGAGCCCGCTGGACCTCCCGGCCGACTCCAGCCTGCCGGTCACCGACGTGCTGGCCGGCTGATCCCCGCTAGCCCTGCTCCGCGGGGCGCCGCCTCCGCCGCAGCGGCTGCAGCACCAGGCTGGAGACCACGGCGCCGATCGAGGACAGCCACAGGCTCATCGCCGCACCGCCAGGTAGGCGGCCACGATCAACAGGATGATGCCGAGGGCGGCGGCGATGGGGAGATCGCTGCTGCGGCCCGCGCGGTGGTGTGCGGACACCGAGGGTCGCTCATCGCGCAGCGGCTCCGTGGCGCGATGCTTCGAGGTCGTGGTGCTCATCGAGTGCTCCTTGTCCGAGACGGTCACCAGTCCAGACGCAGCGGAACCCGCGAACATCACGCGATTTCCCGGACTTCTGCGTCGTTGTAGAAGTCCGCTGCCAGACTCGGACGGATGAGGGCACTCCTGAGGCGGCTGCCGGGCCACCGGGTCTGGATGCTGCTGAGGATGTGGGTCGACGGCGGCGAGCAACGGGAGGCCGCGGTGGCGCTCGCCCTGCGCCCCCGCAACCTGTTCCAGCCGTTCACCACCACAGCGAGGGATCGGTACCCGGAGGAGCTGGCGTGCATGCGCGACGCCCTCGCCGACGTACCCCCGGACCGGCTGCGGCTGCTGTCCTTCGGCTGCGCGTCCGGCGAGGAGCTGCTGACGCTGCACGAGCAGTTCCCGCAGGCCCGGATCACCGGGATCGACGTGAACCCGTTGGCGCTGCGCACGGCCCGCCGGCGCATCGACGAGGCGGCTGCGGGCGCGTGGATCCGGCTGGTCCGGGCGGGTGACGCGCTGGGGGAGGAGCCGGCGGCGTACGACGCCGTCCTGGCCTTCGCGGTGCTGCGCCACGGCGGGCTCAACGACGCCCCGCCGACCTGCGCGCCGATGCTGCGCTTCGACGACTTCGAGCGGACCGTCGAGGGTCTGTGCCGGGCGGTCCGGCCGGGTGGGATCCTCGCGATCCGGCACGCCAACTTCCGGTTCACCGACTGCTCGGTCGCGGCCGGCTTCGAGCCGGTGCGGACCGGCTTCCCGTCGGTCTCCGCGATCGGGCCGACGCCGGTCTACGGCCGCCACGACGAGCTGCTCGACGTGGCCCTCCGCGACGACGGCCTCTACCGCAGGCTCCGTCGTACCTGACGATCAGGTACGACGGAGCCGGGCGGGTCAGGCCTTCTTCTCGTCCCCGTGCCCGGGCCACCAGGCGGCGTGCCCGACGAGCGCGGTGAGGGCGGGGGTGAAGAACATCGCCATGATGAACGCCGCGGTGAAGATGCCGAACGAGAGCGCGAAGCCCATCGACACGATCAGCGAGTTGCCGCCGAGCATCAGCGAGGCGAAGGTGCCGGCCAGGATGACGCCGGCGGCCGCGATCGTCGGGCCGGCGTGCTTGACCGCCTCGGCGGCCGCCTCGCGGGGCTCGCGCCCCTCCTGCGCCTCCTCGCGCAACCGGGCGATCATCAAGATGTTGTAGTCGGTGCCGAGGGCGACCACGAACAGGTAGATGTAGATCGGCAGCATGAAGATCAGGCCGTCGTCGCCCTTGATGTGCTGGATCACCAGGACCGTCGCGCCGAGCGAGGCGAGGAAGCCCAGGCCGACCGAGACCATGAGGTACCACGGCGCGACCAGCGAGCGCAGCAGCAGCGCCAGGATCAGCAGGATGATCGCCGCGGCGACCGGGAACACGACCTTGTAGTCGCGCACCATCGCCGCGTCGATGTCCACGAAGACCGAGGTCGTCCCGCCGACGTACGCCGTCGCACCGATCTGCTGCGCGGCCGCGTGCGCCTCGGAGCGGATGGGTCCCTTGACCGCGGCGGCTGCCGCGTCCGAGCCGGGGGCGTCCTTGAGCACGGTGGCGATCACGACGGTCGTGCCGTCGGAGGAGATCGGGCCGATCGGGGCGGCGGCGCTGACGCCCTCGGTCCGGCCGAGGTCGCCCGCGAACGCTCCGACCTGGGCGTCGGTGAGCTTGTTGCCCGACGACTTCAGCACCACCAGCGCCGGGTCGGTCGCACCCGCCGAGAAGTGGGACTGGATCACCGCGTCGGCCTTGGACGACTCGAGGTCCTTGGGCTGGCTGGAGGTGAAGTCGAAGGAGGGGTGGAAGCCGAGCGAGAACACCGCGAGAACGACCAGGATCAGGCCGGAGCCGGCAGCGAACAGCGCGGGGCGCCGGCCCAGGGCGTCGCCCACCTTCGCGAACCGCGCGCCCTCGGACTCGACGCGCCACTTCTTCGAGGGCCAGAACAGCGCCCGGCCGAGCAGGGTGACGATCGCCGGGACCAGCGTGAGCGCGGCGACCAGGGTCACCGCGACGGCGATCGCGAGCGCCGGGCCGATGGCCTTGAAGATCCCGAGCGAGGACAGGATCAGCGCACTGAACGCCACGATCACCGCGCCGCCGGCCGAGGCGATGGCCTCGCCGGCGCGCTCCATGGCCGTCACGATCGAGGTCTTGACGTCCTCGCCGAGCCGGAGCCGCTCACGGTGCCGGAAGATCAGGAACAGGATGTAGTCGGTCCCGATCCCGTAGAGGACCACGATCAGGATGACCTCCAGCGAGGAGTCCGCCTGCAGGTTGAACGCCTCGTTGGCCCAGCCGATGAGGCCGGTCGCGACCTGGGACACCAGGCCGACGACGAGGATCGGCAGCAGGCAGATGATCACGCTGCGGAAGATGATCGCGAGCAGCAGCACGATGAGGACCACGGTCGCGATGCCGACGATGGCCAGCGTCTTGGCGCTGGAGTTCTGCGAGTCGAGCTGCTGGGCGGCCGGGCCGCCGACGTACAGGGTGAGATCGGTGCCCTGGGTGAGCTTCGCGGCGTCGTCGCGCAGGGTCTGGGCGTCGTCCATCGCCGTCTTGTCGTACGCCGTCCGGTCCTTGGTGATGCCGAACGCCGCCTTGGCGGCGACCTTGTCCGGGGACGGCTGCGCGACCGCGGCGGCCGGGGCCAGCTTCTGGAAGGTGCCCGGCAGCTCGGCGTTGAGGTCGCGCACGATCGAGCTGGCCTTGGTCAGGTCCTGCGGCGTCAGCGCGGCGCCGTCGCTGCGCGAGAACGCGAGCGTCGCTCCGGTCTGGGTGCTGAACTGCGGGAACTCGGCCGCCATGGTGTTCGCGGCCTTGATCGACTCGTACTTGGCGGGCAGGAACGAGGACTGGTCGGTCGTTGACTTCAGGCCGGGAGCGAAGGCGATCACCAGACCGGCCAACAGGATCCAGGCACCGACGACGTACCAGGGGCGACGGGAGACGAAGCGTCCTAGGGCAGCGAACATGCAGCGGAATCTACGACCTCGATGCTTGTCAGTCGCATGCTTTTCGTCATGGGCCCGCGGTGACCTGGGCCACGAGCGGAGCGGGACGGGCGGAGGGCGGGTACGCCGCCGTCACGCCGGGCGGATCGGCTCGACCAGAAGGCAGGTGCCCTCGCCGGCCACCCGCGTCAGCACGATCGTCGCCTCGTCGTCGCCGGCCAGCGCGAGCCGCTTGCGCAGCTGCTCGGGGGAGACGTCGACGCCGCGCTTCTTGATCGTGATCCGGCCGATGCCGCGCTCGCGCAGGGCCGCCCGCAGCGGCTTCTCGCGGTAGGGCAGCTCGGTGATGACCCGGTAGCCGCGGGCGAACGGCGTCGTGAAGGGCTGGTCCGAGGTCACGTAGGCGATCTTCGGGTCGACCAGGGCCCCGCCCACGCCGGCGGCGACCGCGGTGACCAGGCCGGCCCGGATGACGGCGCCGTCGGGCTCGTAGAGGAAGCCGCCGATCGCCCGCACCCCGACCGCGTCGGGGCCGGGGTCGTCCTCGTCGTCCAGCGTGGCAAGGCCGCCGTCGAGGATGACGGTGGCGCGGCGGGCGGCCGTCGCCGTACGCCCCGACCACAGGGCCGCCTCCTTGACCTCGCCGCCGTCGCTGACCCACTCCGCCTCGACGCCGTCGGGGATCAGGTCGTGCGGGATGCCGGGCGCGACCTTGACGCAGGCGTCGCGCGCAAGGAGCTGCTGGACCCAGGCCCACGGCGGCGTCCAGTCGTCGACGTGGAAGCTGCGGCCCGCGCCGGTACGCCGCGCGGGGTCGGCGAACGCGAGGCCGAAGGGCGTGTGGTCGACGGTCGTGGCGTCGGCGACCGCCACCGCGCCGGGCAGCCCGAGCGCGGCCAGGTTGGCCTCGGCCATCGCCACCCGCAGCGGGTCCAGGTCCACGCCCGCGCAGACGATGCCGGCGCGGGCCGCCGCGACCAGGTCGCCGCCGATGCCGCAGCCCAGGTCGATCAGGGTCTCGGCGCCGAAGGCGCGCATCCGGGCCGCCCGGTGCTCCGAGACGCGGAGCCGCGTCGCCTGCTCGAGCGCGTCGCGGGTGAAGTACATCCGTCCCGCGAGGTCGCCCAGCTTCGCGGCGGCGTGGGCGCGCAGCTCCACCTGGGTGAGCACCGTGGCGGCCTGCTCCGCCGTCGTCGTACGCCGCAGCAGGGACTGGACCTGCAGCTCGGACCCACCCTCGCCCACCGCGTCCGTGGCGGACGCGAGCGCGGCCTGGCCGTCGTCGGTCAGCAGCCAGGCGAAGGTAGTGAGGTCCACGGCCCGATCCTCTCAGGATCGGAGCCCGGACCGGAGTCGGCCCGCTCTGGCACTCGTCCCAGGTGAGTGCTAACGTCTGAGTTGGCACTCTCCACCGGAGTCTGCCAATGCCTGCGGCCGGAGTGCGGCACCCGCGACGACGCCCTCTGCGTGCGCAGGCGAAGACGTGAATTGCCACATCAACCATGTGAAGGGGAGGTCGACACCGTGTCGATCAACATCAAGCCTCTCGAGGACCGCATCGTCGTCAAGCAGGTCGAGGCCGAGCAGACCACCGCTTCCGGCCTCGTCATCCCGGACACCGCCAAGGAGAAGCCCCAGGAGGGCGAGGTCCTGGCCGTCGGCCCGGGCCGCATCGACGACAACGGCAACCGGGTCCCGCTCGACGTCGCGGTGGGTGACAAGGTCATCTACAGCAAGTACGGCGGCACCGAGGTCAAGTACTCGGGCGAGGAGTTCCTGATCCTGAGCGCGCGCGACATCCTCGCGGTCGTTTCCTGATTTCCATCGAGTCGTGAGTGTCAGCGTGACCCCCGGGTCACGCTGACACTCACGACTCGTTCTCGTTAAGGAGAAAGCATGGCTAAGATCCTCGAGTTCGACGAGAAGGCTCGTCGCTCGCTCGAGCGCGGTGTCGACGCGCTCGCGAACGCCGTCAAGGTGACGCTCGGCCCCAAGGGCCGCTACGTCGTCCTCGACAAGAAGTGGGGCGCCCCCACGATCACCAACGACGGCGTGACCGTCGCGCGTGACATCGAGCTGGACGACCCGTTCGAGAACCTCGGGGCGCAGCTCACCAAGGAGGTCGCGACCAAGACCAACGACGTCGCCGGTGACGGTACGACGACCGCGACGGTCCTGGCCCAGGCGATGGTCCACGAGGGCCTGCGCGCCGTCGCGGCCGGCTCGAACCCGATGGGCATCAAGCGCGGCATGGACAAGGCCGCCCAGGCCGTCTCCGAGGCGCTGCTGAAGTCGGCTCGCGAGGTCGACTCCAAGGAGGACATGGCCTCCGTCGCCACGATCTCCAGCCGCGACGCCCACATCGGCGCGCTGCTGGCCGACGCCTTCGACAAGGTCGGCAAGGACGGTGTCATCACCGTCGAGGAGTCCAACACCATGGGCACCGAGCTGGAGTTCACCGAGGGCATGCAGTTCGACAAGGGCTACATCTCGGCGTACTTCGTGACCGACCCGGAGCGCATGGAGGCCGTCCTCGACGACCCCTACATCCTGCTCAACCAGGGCAAGATCTCCTCGATCCAGGACCTGCTCCCGGTGCTGGAGAAGGTCATGGCGACCGGCAAGCCCCTGTTCATCCTGGCCGAGGACGTCGAGGGCGAGGCGCTCTCGACCCTGGTCGTGAACAAGATCCGCGGCACCTTCAACGCGGTCGCCGCCAAGCAGCCCGCGTTCGGCGACCGCCGCAAGGCGATCCTGCAGGACATCGCGATCCTGACCGGTGGCCAGGTCATCAGCCCCGAGGTCGGCCTCAAGCTGGACCAGGTCGAGCTGGAGTCCCTGGGCCGCGCCCGCCGCGTGGTGGTCACCAAGGACAGCACCACGATCGTCGACGGAGCGGGCGACAGCGCGCAGGTCGAGGGCCGGGTCAACCAGATCAAGAAGGAGATCGAGGCCTCCGACTCCGACTGGGACACCGAGAAGCTGCAGGAGCGCCTGGCCAAGCTGGCCGGCGGCGTCTGCGTGATCAAGGTCGGCGCCGCCACCGAGGTCGAGCTCAAGGAGAAGAAGCACCGCATCGAGGACGCCGTCTCCGCGACGCGTGCCGCGATCGAGGAGGGCATCGTCCCCGGCGGTGGCTCCGCGCTCATCCACGCCGTCTCGGTGCTCGAGGGTGACCTCGGGCTCGAGGGCGACGAGGCCGCCGGCGTACGCATCGTGCGCAAGGCCGCCGACGAGCCGCTGCGCTGGATCGCCGAGAACGGTGGCGAGAACGGCTACGTCATCACCTCCAAGGTGCGCGAGGCCGGCCCGGGCGTCGGCTACAACGCCGCGACGGGCGAGTACGGCGACCTGGTCGCCCAGGGCGTCCTCGACCCGGTCAAGGTCACCCGCTCGGCGCTCGTCAACGCGACCTCCATCGCCGCGATGCTGCTCACGACCGAGACCCTGATCGTGGAGAAGCCCGAGGAGGAGACCGAGGCCGCGGCCGCCGGTCACGGCCACGGGCACGGTCACTGACCGATCGCTCCGAGCGCCCCGTCTGCCCCGGCAGGCGGGGCGCTCTGCGTTTCTCGCGGTCCGGTCAGTGGCTCAGTTGTAGTGGACCCACGGGGTCCAGTGGTACGGCGACGGGAGGTAGTCGTCGGTCGTCACCGTGTCCGTGATCTCGTGGTAGGTGTCGCCCTTGACGTTCACGCGAACGCGGGGCGGGCGATCGATGCACCAGCGCGGGATGTTCGCGACGATGATCGGGTAGAGGCCCCCGACGCCGAAACGACGGCCCGCTCGCTCAGCTCCGGCCGAGCCGCCATCCGCCGGTGGGCAGCGCGAGTGCGTCCTCCGGCCCCCAGGAGCCCTTGGCGTAGGGCTGCACCCGCGGCCGGTGGTCGAGCACCGGCTGGCAGATCTCCCAGAGCCGCTCGACCTCGCGCGCGCCGATGAACAGCGTCCGGTCGCCGCGCATCACGTCGAGCAGCAGCCGCTCGTAGGCCTCCAACGGGCCCGCGTCGGGTGCGTCGCACAGCAGGTCCAGCCGGAACACCGCCTCGACCAGGGCCATGTCCGGCCCCGGCCGCTTCGCCCGTACGTCGATCGCGATCCGCGGCTCGTCGCTGAGCTCGATGACCAGCTCGTTGGGCTCCGAGCGGGTCGCGTGCGCCGGCTTGAGCCATTGGTGCCGCGGGTCGCTGAACCGGATGGTGATGGTCCGCTGGCCGGCGGCGAGCGCCTTGCCGGTGCGCAGGTAGAACGGCACGCCGCGCCACCGGTCGTTGTCGATCCACGCCTCGATCGCGACGAAGGTCTCGACCTCGGAGTCCGGCGCGACGTCGGGCTCGTCGCGGTAGCCGTCGTACTGGCCGAAGACGACGCGCTGCGGGTCCAGCGGCCGTACGGCGGCGAAGGCCGCCGCCTTCGCCGCGCGGATCGCGCCCTCCCGGAACGCGTGCGGGTCCTCGATCGCGACGAAGCCCAGCAGCTGGCACAGGTGCGTGGTGACCATGTCGCGCAGGCAGCCGGTGCCCTCGTAGAACGCGCCGCGCCCCTCGATGGTCAGCTTCTCCGGCACGTCGATCTGCACCGACTCGATGCTGTGCCGGTTCCACGCGGGCTCGAACAGGCCGTTGGCGAAGCGCAGCGCGAGCAGGTTCTGCACGGCCTCCTTGCCGATGAAGTGGTCGATCCGGAAGACCTGCTCCTCCTCGAACACCGCGCCGAGCGTGGCGTCCAGCTCGCGCGCCGTCGCCAGGTCGGTGCCGAACGGCTTCTCGCAGACCAGGCGCGCCCGCTCCGCCAGCCCCTCCTGGGCCAGCATGCCGACCATCGCGGGCACGGCCGACGGGGGCACGGACAGGTACAGCAGGCGGCGTACGTCGCCCAGCGTCAGCCCCGCGTCGATGGCGAGCCGGTCCTCGGCCCGGTGCACGGCGTCGGCGAGCGCGGAGCCGTCGTCGTCGGAGGAGGCGACGAACGAGATCCGCTCGAGCAGGCGGTCGGCGACGACGTCGTCGAGGTCGCCGACGAACTCCTCGAGCGACTCGCGGACGTGCGCGCGGAAGTCGTCGTCGGAGCCGGGGGACCGGCGCCCGCTGCCGATGACGGCGACGTGCTCGGGCAGCCGCTTGGCCAGCGCGAGGCGGTACAGCCCGGGGAACAGCTTGCGGGCGGCGAGGTCGCCGGTCGCGCCGAACAGGACGAGGACGTGGGGAGGGAGGTCTGCGGCCATGTCTCCAGCCTGCCCGTCCCGTCAAGGTCGGCCGCAACACGGGAGCGACGGCGACGCAACCTCCGCGACATGTGCCCGGCGCACCATCGGTGCATGTTGTGGAGAGTCCGTGCCAAGCTGCCCGACCGCCCGGGCGTCCTCGCCCTGCTGGCGTCCGCCTGCGGACGGGCGGAGGGCAACATCGTGGCGCTGCACGTCTTCCGGGACCGCGGATCGGTGACCGACGAGCTGGTGATCGACCTGCGCGACGAGGCGGGCCTGCCCGCGATCACGGCGATGGTCGCCGAGGCCGGTGGCGAGCTGGTCTCGGCCGCGCCCTGCTCGGCTGCGGCGGCCGACGACCAGCCGACCCGCTACGTGCGGGCGGCCGAGCAGATCCTCAGCCAGCCCACCGCGTTCCCCGAGATCGCGGCGGAGCTCTTCGACGCCCGGGTCGCGGTGGACGACCCGGCCGCGGACGTCCTGGAGATGGTGGTCGGCGACAGCGCCACCCTGCAGATCCGGCGTGCGGTCCCCTTCACGGCGGTCGAGCGCGAGCGCGCGGCGGCGCTCGCCGACCTGGTGGGCCGGGCGCTGGAGGCACGGGTCCCCGTCCCCTCGCGCACCTTCGGCTCCGCGCTCGAGTACGTCGCCGACGGCGCAACGATCTCGGCGCTGGCCGGCGGGCTGGTCGCCGGTCGGGCGACGTACGAGGTGCCCGATGCCGGGCCCTGGCCGGTCGACATCTGGGTGGACCCGGCGTGGCAGCGGCGCGGCATCGGCACCCGCCTGCTCACCGAGATCGCCCGCGCGGCCAGGTCCCGCGACGCGGCCGAGATCGTGCTGCTCGCGCCGGGCGACTCCCGCGCGGTCCTGCCGATGGTGCTGGCCGCCGGCCTGCGCGGCCGGATCCGGGTCGCCGAGGGCACCCTCACCGTGCGGATCTCGCTGGCCGAGCTGCGAGCGTCCGCGCCGGCGGGCTGATCAGCCGCGCCGCACCCAGGGCGTCCAGTGGTAGCGGGTCGGCAGCCGGTCGAAGACGGTGCCGGTCTCGAACACCGACTCCACGTTGACCCGGACCCGCGGCGGCCGGGCGATGCAACGGTTCGGGATCGAGATCCAGACGGTCGCCGGCATCGAGGACCCGTAGTGGGCGGCGCCGCTGCACCCGGGGCGGCCGAGCGGACCGCCCGACTCGTCGCTGGCCCACTTGTTCGCGTGCGCCATCCCCCACTGCTCGACCTCGCCGTAGATCCCGACGAACCAGTCCGGGTAGCCGTGACCGGCGGTGTCGAGGTAGACGTGGAAGTGGTCGCTGAAGTAGCCCTCGGAGCCGGAGACGATCCGGATCGTCAGGGCGCGTGGACCGTAGGTGACCTTGACCCTGCCGATCTGGTCGTGGCCGCCGGGCTGGTCGACGGTGTCGATGAAGGTGCGGGTCTGCGCCATGGCGGGCGCCGCAGTGACCGTGGGGGCCAGGGCGGCTGCTGCCACGACGACGCCTGCGATCGAGTTCCTGAGCTTCATGAGGGCGCTCCGCGGGTTGAAGGGATCGTCACCCGTCGTGCTGCCCGGGTGGCCGGTGGCCGAAACGGCAGGCGGGCTGCCCGGGTCGCGGTCAGGGGGCGTTTCCCCGCCTAGATCACACCCCGGTCGGTTCGTTCAGCCGGGTGTGCGCGCCGTAGGATCTCTGCATGGATGAGGTTCCCGCGAAGTTCGCCCCGCTCGGTCTCACCTACGACGATGTGCTGCTGCTGCCGGGTCATTCCGACTTCGCGCCGGACGAGATCGACACCACCGCGCGGCTGACCCGCGAGATCTCGATCAAGGCGCCGCTCATCAGTGCCGCGATGGACACCGTGACCGAGTCGCGGATGGCCATCGCGATGGCCCGCCAGGGCGGCATCGGCATCCTGCACCGCAACCTCTCCGCCGACGAGCAGGCCTATCAGGTCGACCTCGTCAAGCGCACCCAGACCGGCATCATCTCCAACCCGGTCACCATCGGGCCCGATGCGACGCTGGAGGATCTGGACCGCATCTGCGGTGAGTACCGGGTGTCCGGCCTGCCCGTCGTCGACACCGACAACCGGCTGATCGGCATCATCACCAACCGCGACCTGCGGTTCACCCCCGTCGCGGAGTGGAGCACCACCAAGGTCGACGAGGTGATGACGCCGATGCCGCTGATCACCGGCCACGCCGGGATCTCCCGCGAGGACGCCACGCTGCTGCTGCGTCAGCACAAGCGCGAGCGCCTGCCGCTGGTCGACGACGCCGGCCGGCTCGCCGGTCTCATCACGGTCAAGGACTTCGTCAAGGGCGAGCAGTTCCCCAACGCGTCCCAGGACGCTGACGGCCGGCTCATGGTGGGCGCCGCGATCGGCTACTTCGGCGACGCCTGGGACCGCGCCACGATGCTCATCGAGGCCGGTGTCGACGTGCTCGTCGCGGACACCGCGCACGGCAACGTCCGGATGCTGCTCGACATGGTGGCGAAGCTCAAGAGCGACCCCGCGACCAAGCACGTCCAGGTGATCGGCGGCAACGTCGCCACCCGCGAGGGCGCGCAGGCCTTCATCGACGCAGGATCCGACGCGATCAAGGTCGGCGTGGGCCCCGGCTCCATCTGCACGACCCGCGTCGTCACCGGCGTCGGCGTCCCGCAGATCACCGCTGTCTACGAGGCCTCCCTCGCCGCCGGCCCCGCCGGCGTACCCGTCATCGCCGACGGTGGCATGAAGCACTCCGGTGAGATCGCGAAGGCCCTCGTCGCGGGCGCCGACGCGGTCATGGTCGGCTCGATGCTCGCCGGCACCGAGGAGTCGCCGGGCGAGATCGTGTTCCACAACGGCAAGCAGTACAAGGCCTACCGCGGCATGGGCTCGCTGGGCGCCATGTCGAGCCGCGGGAAGAAGTCCTACTCCAAGGACCGCTACTTCCAGGCCGAGGTCACCAGCGACGACAAGATCGTGCCGGAGGGCATCGAGGGCCGCGTGGCCTACAAGGGCCCGCTGGCCACCGTCGCCCACCAGCTCCTCGGCGGCCTCAACCAGTCGATGTTCTACATCGGTGCGCGCAACATCCCCGAGCTGAAGGAGAAGGGCCGGTTCGTCCGGATCACCTCCGCCTCGCTCAAGGAGAGCCACCCGCACGGCGTCGAGATGACCGTGGAGGCCCCGAACTACTCCGGTCGCTGAACTACTCCGGTCGCTGACCGCGGCCCCTCCTGCTCCGGTCGCATGGCCGGTGGCGGGTCGGGTACCGCCCCGTCGGCGAGAGGAGCCGACGATGAGTCTCAACGAGTGGTTCGGAGAGTGGAACGACCCCGGCTGGATCGCGGTCTACGTGATCGTGGCGCTGCTGGTCCTCGGTGCGCTGCTGACGGCCGGGCGGAGGAAGAAGCACGACCGCGACCGGCAGCGCGCGGAGTCCCTCCGCGCCGAGGCGCGGGGCGACGAGCCGATGCTGGCCCGCCGCGAGGCGGAGGCCCGACGGCTGGAGGCCGAGTCGCAGGAGGCCCGCGCCGAGGCGGACCGGCGCGAGGCGATGGCGCGCTCGCAGCGCGAGAAGCTCGACAGCCAGCGCGCGGCGTACGCCGACCGGATGCAGGAGGCCGACCGGATCGACCCCGACGTCAAGACCGGCAAGAACGGCGAGCGGTTGGACACGAGCGACACGGCCGACACGACCCGCGGCGACACTGCGCGCGATCCTGAGCGGCACGACGTCAGTCACTGAGCTCCGGCGTACCGCCACCGGCGTATCGTCCCTGCTGCAGGAGGGGCGATATGTCGGTGCGTGTGGATGCCTGGTGCTGGGCGGTGCGGCTCTACAAGAGCCGCTCGCAGGCGACCGCTGGCGTCAAGGCCGGCCACGTGCGCATCAACGGCGCTCGCGCGAAGCCGTCGCAGCCGGTGAGGGTCGGCGACGAGGTGCGGGTGTTCACCGACCGCGAGCACATCGTCGTGGTCAAGGAACTGCTCGCTAAGCGGGTCGGCGCGCCGCTGGCGGTGCTCGCCTACGAGGACCGCACGCCCGCGCTGCCGCCCAAGGAGGCGCGACCCGCGCCGGTGTTCCAGCGCGAGCGCGGCGCCGGCCGGCCCACCAAGCGTGATCGCCGGGTCCTCGATCGGCTGCGCGACCCCCGTTAGGCGAAGGCCGCCCTGCTCTTCGCGCGCTCGCCGTGGATGGTCGCGACCGTGAAGATGGCGACCAGGGGTGCCTCCAGGCAGATCGCGAGGAGCGCTGCGCCGAGGACGGCTCCGCGGGGGCTGGTCCACACGTCGAACCAGGCATCGACGGCGAACATCACCGCACAGATGCCGGTGAAGATCGTCGTCGATCGGTGGTGCCGCCAGGAGGCGAACGCCGCGAGCGCGACCATCGACCACTCGAGCAGGTCGAACCCCAGCCACGCGACGTCGTAGTGGCGCGTCGTCACCTGCGAGGTGATGGACGTCGAGAGGTACACGATCCAACCGAGGAACCCGACGGCGACGCACAGGGCGAACCACGTGATCCATCGAGGCAGGCGCGCGGGGATCCTCACACCTGTCCATCGGCGCGTACGGAACGGTCCTGAGCCGGCCATCGAGGACGCCCGTCCTCGAGCCGGATCAGGCCACTCGCCGGTGCCGAGAAGTGAAAGCTGTTCTCGTTCCGAGGTCGGGAGTGTGTGTCGATAGGATCCCGGGGTGAGTGAGATCGAGATCGGCCGTGCCAAGCGGGCCCGCCGCGCCTACTCCTTCGACGACATCGCGATCGTGCCGTCACGGCGCACGCGCGACCCGGAGGAGGTCTCGACGGACTGGCAGATCGACGCCTACCGCTTCGAGCTGCCGATCCTGGCGGCGCCGATGGACTCGGTGATGTCGCCGGAGACCGCCGTCGCGTTCGGCCGGCACGGCGGCCTGGGCGTCTTGAACCTCGAGGGCCTCTGGACGCGGTACGACGACCCGACGCCCCTCCTCGCGGAGGTCGCCGAGCTCGAGGGCGTCGAGGCGACCCGCCGGCTGCAGGAGATCTACACCGAGCCGATCCGTGCCGAGCTGATCACCGAGCGGCTGCGGTTCGTCCGCGACGCCGGCGTGACGGTGGCCGGCTCGCTGAGCCCGCAGCGGACCAAGGAGTTCGCCAAGACCGTCGTGGACGCGGGCGTCGACATGTTCGTCATCCGCGGCACCACGGTGTCGGCCGAGCACGTCTCCAGCCAGGCCGAGCCGCTGAACCTCAAGGAGTTCATCTACGAGCTCGACGTGCCCGTCATCGTCGGCGGCTGCGCCACCCACCAGGCCGCGCTGCACCTGATGCGCACCGGCGCCGCCGGCGTGCTGGTCGGGTTCGGCGGGGGCGCCGCGCACACCACGCGGACGGTGCTGGGCATCGCCGTACCCATGGCGTCGGCGGTCGCCGACGTCGCCGCCGCCCGCCGCGACTACCTCGACGAGTCCGGCGGCCGCTACGTCCACGTCATCGCCGACGGCTCCATCGGCACCTCGGGGGACCTCGCCAAGGCGATCGCCTGCGGCGCCGACGCGGTCATGGTGGGCTCGCCGTTCGCCCGCGCGACCGACGCCCCCGGCCACGGCTTCCACTGGGGCACCGAGGCCCACCACGCCGACCTGCCGCGCGGCCGGCGGGTGCAGTTCGAGCAGGTCGGCACCCTCGAGGAGATCCTGTTCGGCCCGTCCCGGGTCGCCGACGGCACGATGAACCTGGTCGGCGCGCTGAAGCGCTCGATGGCCACCACGGGCTACACCGAGCTCAAGGAGTTCCAGCGGGTCGAGGTCGTGGAGTCGGGCTCCGGCTGCTGAGGCGCGTTCACCGAATCAGGTCCGGCACGCCGATCGCAGCACTTACGCTTCCGTCGTGCTGGATGACTGGGGGCGGTTGACGGACCGTGGCAGGGCGATCTACGCCTCCACGGCGACCGCCCTCGTCGTCGCAGACCTCGCGATCCTGCTGACGGTGCACCTGTCGCGATCCTCGGACCTTCCGACGGCGAGGCTCATCGGGCAGGTCCTACCAGGAGGCATCGTCCCGCCGGTGGCCGTCTTCTTCGTGGCGTCGCGGATGACGGGTCAACGCTGGCCGGTGTGGACGCTCGCCGGAGCGTCGGTCGGGATCACCGCGCTGTGGTACTGCTTCGCCTCCGTCCTTCCCGGCTTGGTCGATGGGGCCCGTGCAGAGGTCAGCGGTCAGGCCGACTACCGGATCGTGCTGCCAGCGCAGGTCGGGCCCTGGGCACGAGCGAAGATCCCACCCGCGAAGGAGAGGCAGCTGCGCATGTCCGCGGGAAGGCTCGACCTGGAGCGCGACGGACTCCATCCGCAGATCGGTGTCTACACCGTCCACGGACGTTCTACCGTCGTACTCTTCGGAGTCAACCTGGCCGGTGGCTCTCTGGCCGAGGCTCGTCACAGCACCTCCGAAGCTGCGCGAGAGATGATGCGCGGTGCCGAGGTGGACCAGCCGTCGTCGGTCGATGCCGGTCACCTCGGTGGCTCGATGTCATGCGGCATTGCGCCCCCAGCCATCGCCCGGGGGTATCGCGTGTGCGTCTGGAGCGACGCGTCGACGATGGGAATGGTCTTCGTTCCTGCCGGGAGCGACGACCGAGCACGAGCGGTGGCGCTGCAGTTCCGTGAAGGTGCGACCAAGACGTCCTGACCGCAGCTGTCAGCCGGCCAGCCCGTGGTCGTAGGCGTACACGATGGCGGCGGGGCGGTCCCGCAGACCGAGCTTGCTGAAGATCCGGCCCACGTGGCTCTTCACGGTGAGCTCGGAGATGAACAGGTCGCCGGCGATCTCGCCGTTGGTGCGGCCGGCCGCGATGGCGCGGAGCACCTCGACCTCCCGGTCGGTGAGCGCGTCGACGGCGGGGGTGGGGCGCGCGACCGGCGTCGAGCGGTACGCCGCCAGCACCCGCCCGGTCACGGCCGGGTCCAGCCACGAGCCGCCCGCGGCCACGGTGCGCACGGCCCGGATCAGGTCGTCGGCGGGGGAGTCCTTGAGCAGGAACCCGGCCGCGCCCGCACGGAGCGCGCCGGACAGCAGCTCGTCGTCGTCGAAGGTGGTGAGGACGAGCGCGGGCGGCGGGTCAGCCCGCTGCTGCAGCGTCTCGATCGCGGAGATGCCGTCGACCTCGCGCATCCGCAGGTCCATCAGCACCACGTCGATCGCAGACCCGAGCTCGTCCACGACCGAGGGCAGCGCGGCGCCGTCCGCGCACTCCGCGAGGATCTCGAAGCCGTCGCGGCGGCGCAGGATCCGGCGCAGCCCCGAGCGGACCAGCTCCTGGTCGTCGACCAGCACCACACCGACCGGGCCGACGGCGCCGACCGGCGTCACTGCGCCTCCGCCGGTACGCCGGTGAGCAGGTCGACCGGGCACCGCAGGCCGCCGCGGCCGACGGGCAGCCGCAGGTCGACGGTCCAGCCGTCGTCGCGCCCTCCGACCGACAGCGTCGCCCCGAGCTGCTCGGCGCGGGTGTGCATCCCGGCCAGCCCCGAGCCGACGCCGGGCCGACGCCCGGCCGGGGCGGGGTTGCGCACCGACAGCCGCACCTGGCGGTCCGAGACCGCGACCCGCATCGACACCGGCGCACCGGGCGCGTGCTTGACCGCGTTGCTCAGCGACTCCTGGGCGATCCGGAACAACCCGAGGCCGGTCGGCTCCGGCAGCCGGGACAGGTCGCCGCGCTCCTCGTAGGCGACCACGAGACCGGCCGCGCGGAACTGGTCGACCAGCCCGGCGATCCCGGTGGCATCCGGCAGCGGCGTCAGGGGACTCGGCCCCGACGCCAGCGTGCTGACGGTCGCCCGGATGTCGGTCATCGCCTGCCGGCCCACCGCCTCCGCGTCGGCGAGCGCGGCGTCGACCTCGCCCGCGGTCTGGGCGACATCGGCGGGCGATGCGGCCGCGCCGAGGTCGCGCAGCGCGTGCCGGGCACCGGTCAGGTGCAGCATCGTCACGCTCAGCGAGTGCGCGACGAGGTCGTGGATGTCGCGGGCGATCCGCTGCCGCTCGGCCATCGTGGCCTGCTGCCAGGCCTGCTCGCGCGCGATCCGCTCGGCCGCGAGGGCACGGCCCTGCCACAGGATCATCGCGCCGACGACGTACCCCAGCAGCAGGGTGAGCAGCTGGAACGGCAGCACGGCCGGGTCGGTGAGCGCGGCGTGGACCGACAGCACGGTGGCGCAGACGAGCGCGACGGCCGTGCCGGGGCGGACCCCGTCGCGGCCGGTGGACTCGCCGGTGACGCACATCAGCAGCACCGGGACGGCGTCCAGTCCGGGGAGGTGGGTGCTGGTCGGGGTCGCGAGCAGGAGCGCGGCACCGGTGACCGGGCCGAGGACGTCGACGTACCAGGGGAGCCAGACGCCGAAGCCGAGCTGGATCGCCCCGGCGGCCGGGACCAGCACCAGCACCACCGACAGCGGGTTCAGCGGCCACAGGGCGTCGCGCATGCTCAGCGCCACCACCGCGCAGACGAAGGTCGCGACCGACGTCAGCACCGGGACGTACCACGGGTAGGAGATGCCGTGGGCGAGGCAGTGCGTCTCGATGCGGCGCTTCCACCGCGTGCCCATCGCCAGGCCCCTGTCCAGCATGACGACAGCGTAGGTCCGCCCGCAGGCGGTCGGCATCCTTCCGTGGAGGGCGTCCGATCTCCTCCCACGGTAGGACGCCCGATGCGGCCCACGGGGCGATGCTGGAGACCTCTCCCCGCACCTAGCGTCGAGTCATCGATCCGGCACCGCGCCGGCCGCCGAGAGGAGAACGTCATGGGATGGAACGAGACCCACCGCCGGTGGCAGGTGCTGCGTCAGCTCGAGACCGAGCTGGCCCACAGCGACGGGCCGCTGCCGTGGAGCGAGGAGTACGCCGACCTCTTCGGCGACCGGGCCGCGATGCTGGCCATGCTGCGCTACCGCTGGGAGCTGGCGCGCGACGCCCAGGTCGACCCCAGCCTGCCGGAGGCCGTCCTCGACGAGCAGCGGCGGCGGATCGACCAGCGCTTCGGCGGCGTACGCCGGATCCTGGAGCGCTACGCCTACCTGAGCGCCGACGGCGGTACGCCGGGGACGGCCCATGTCGCCGCGTGACCTCGGCGCCCGGGCCGGTGCCGAGGCGCGGAGCTGGGGCCGGTGGGCACTCGGCTTCGGCTTCGGCCGCACGATGATCCGGCTGGGGGCCCGGCGCGGATCGCTCGCCGCGCGGCTGTCCATCGATCCCGAGCTGCACCGCGATCCGGTGCCCGGCTTCGAGGGGCTGCGGCGCCAGGGGCCGGTCGTGGTCAGCGGCCCGATCGCCGCGGCCGTGGGTCACGAGGCGTGCAACGAGATCCTGCGCGGCGACGACTTCGGCGTCGGCGGCGGTCACGGCGAGCTGCCGACGCCGATGCGACGCCTGCTCGCCCGGATCTCCGAGCCCGACGTCATGGGTCCGCTGGACCCGCCGTCGATGCTCGCGGTCGATCCGCCCGAGCACAGCCGCTACCGCCAGCAGGTCGCGCGCGCGTTCACCGCCCGCAAGGTCGGCCGGATGGTCGACCGGGTCGAGGACGTCGCCGTACGGCTGCTCGACGAGCTGGAGGGGCAGGAGAGCTTCGACCTCGTGGAGAGGTACGCCGCGCTGCTGCCCGTCGTCGTCATCTCCGAGCTGCTCGGCGTGCCCGAGGAGCATCGCGAGCGGGTGCTGGCGCTGGGCAACCTCGCGGCGACGACCCTCGACCCGGCCCTGACCTTCCGGCAGTACCGGGCCGCCGAGGCCGCGATGCGCGAGCTGCACGCGATGTTCGCCGACCACGTCCAGCGGCTCCGCCGCGAGCCCGGCGAGGACCTGCTCAGCCAGATCATCACCTCAGGCGCGGAGGACCCGCTGGACGACGTCGAGCTGCACCAGCTCGGGCTGCTCGTCCTGGGCGCCGGCTTCGAGACGACGGTCAACCTGATCGGCAACGCCGTGGTTCACCTGGACCGCGAGCCGGACCAGCTGCGCGGCCTGCTGGCCGACCCGGACGGGTGGGCGAACGCGGTCGACGAGACGCTGCGGTTCGACCCGCCGGTCCAGATGACGATGCGGGTCGCGCGACGCGACACGGTCGTGGCCGGCGTACCGCTGCGACAGGGGACGCCCACCCTCGTCGTCATCGGTGGAGCCAACCGCGACCCCGCGGTCTTCGCCGACCCGCACCGCTTCGACGTCACCCGGGCCAACGCCTCCGAGCACCTCGCGTTCTCGGCGGGGGTCCACTACTGCATCGGAGCGAGCCTCGCCCGGCTCGAGGCCGCCACCGCGCTGCGGCTGCTCTACGAGCGGTACCCCGACCTCCGCGTCACGGGAACGCCCGAGCGCCGGGCCACGCGGGTGCTGCGCGGCTACGAGACGATCCCGGTCGCCGTGGGTTCGCACGTTCTCGTTGACAACTAGAACGTGTTCTAACAGGCTGAGCGGGTGACCGCCCCCGACTTCCACCTACAGCGCTCCAGCCGCGACGTCGACGCCCTCACCGGCCGGCTCGAGGAGTGGCTGGCGACCCAGCTCCCGGACGGCTCGGGGCCGCGCGTGACGATCCATGCCGGCATCGACGCCAACGGCATGTCCTCCGAGACCGTCGTCCTCGACGTCGCCTGGATGGAGGGCGGCGAGCCGCGGATCGGGGAGTACGTCGCCCGGGTGGCGCCCGCCGCCGAGGACGTGCCCGTGTTCCAGGCCTACGACCTGCGCGCGCAGTACGACGTGATCCGGCTCGTCGGCGAGCGGTCCGACGTGCCCGTGCCGGGCGTGCGCTGGCTCGAGCCGACCGGCGAGGTCATCGGCTCGCCGTTCTTCCTGATGGACCGGGTCCCCGGCGTCGTACCACCGGACGTGATGCCGTACCCGTTCGGCGACAACTGGCTCTTCGACGCGACCGACGAGGAGAAGCGGCGGCTGCAGGACAGCACCGTCGGGGTCCTCGCACGGCTGCATGCGCTGCCCGCCGAGCCGTTCGGCTTCCTGGCGCCGGCCGAGCCGGGCGGCACCCTGTTGGGCCGCAACCTCGCGCACCTGCGCGGCTGGTACGAGTGGGCCGCCCCCGAGATCGGCAGCTCGCCCACCGTCGAGCGGGCGCTCGACTGGCTCGAGGCGAACCTGCCCGCCACCGATGAGGGCGTGCTGTGCTGGGGCGACGCGCGGATCGGCAACGTGCTCTACCAGGACTTCGAGCCGGCCGCGGTCCTCGACTGGGAGATGGCGACCCTCGGCCCGCGCGAGATGGACGTGTCCTGGCTGGTGTTCGCACACCGGGTGTTCCAGTCCATCGCGGCCGTCTTCGAGCTGCCCGGCATGCCGGACTTCCTGCGCGAGGAGGACGTGCGGGCGGCGTACGCGGAGGCGACGGGGGCGACCCTCGGCGACCTCACCTGGTACCACCTCTACAACGGGGTGATCTGGTGCGTGGTCTTCATGCGCACCGGCACCCGGCAGATCCGGTTCGGCGAGATCGAGCGCCCAGACGACGTCGAGACGCTCTTCCACTGCAAGCCCCTCATCGACCAGCTCCTCGCGGAGGTCGGCGCATGACCTGGAGCGGGGCGGCGGGCAGCGAGGGCGGCCTGCACGGTGAGTACGTCGGCCTCGGGCCGCTCGACGAGTACCCCATCCACCAGCTCCCGCGGCCGGTGGTGTGGTCGGGCAGCACGGACCGGAACTTCTACGACCGCTCCTACCTCAACTGCCACGACCGGACCGGCGACATCTTCCTGATCTCGGGGATGGGCTTCTACCCGAACCTCGGCACCAAGGACGCCTTCGTGCTCATCCGGCGCGGGGACACCCAGACCGCCGTGCACCTCTCCGACGCCGCTGACCCGCGCGGCGCGGACCGGATGTCGCACTCCGTCGGCGGCTACCGGATCGAGGTCGCCGAGCCGCTGAAGCAGCTGCGGGTCGTGCTCGACGAGACCGAGGGCATCGGCCTCGACCTCACCTGGCGCGGGCTGTTCCCGCCGATCCAGGAGCTGCCGCACGTGATGCGCCAGGGCACCGGGACCGTGCTGGACGCGCAGCGGTTCGCCCAGGTCGGGTCCTGGGAGGGCACGATCCACCTCGACGGCGAGGACATCGCCGTCTCGCCCGACACCTGGATCGGCTCGCGCGACCGCTCCTGGGGCATCCGTCCCCAGGGCGAGGCGCTCCCGCCGGGCAAGCCCGCGGACCCGCCGTTCGACGGGATGTGGTGGCTCTACGTGCCGATCGCGTTCGAGGAGTTCTGCCTGTGCGTGATCATCCAGGAGACTCCGGACGGCTACCGCACGGTCAACGACTGCACCCGGGTCTGGAAGGACGGCCGGGTCGAGCAGCTCGGCTGGCCGCGGGTGTCGATCCGCTACGCCTCCGGCACGCGGGTGCCGACCGGTGCGACGCTGCACTGCACCACGCCCCGCGGTGAGGAGGTGCGCTTCGAGGTCGCCTCCCACCTGCCGGTCCCGATCCACGTCGGCGGCGGGTACGGCGGCGACTCCGACTGGGCGCACGGCGTCTGGAAGGGGCCCGCGTTCACCGAGCGGCTCACCTACGACATGAACGACCCGGCCGTCGCCGGACGGGTCATGTTCGGGGTCATCGACCACGTCGGATCCGCCACCGTGCACGGTCCCGGCGCCGGCGTACCGGAGGGGTCGCAGGGGTGGGGGCTGTTCGAGCACGGCGCCCTCGGCCGCCACGACGCCTCCGGCTTCCAAAACTGGTTCACCCTCGCCCCCTGAAACCGTTGCGGTCGTCAGGTTGCGCGGGGCGCTTTCCGCACCGCTCAACCTGACGACCCGAAAGGATCGACCATGGACAGAGACGCACTCTTCATCGGTACGACGTGGGCCAGGCCCGCCACCGACGCGGTGCTGGAGGTGGTCAGCCCGCACTCCGAGGAGGTCGTGGCGAGGGTGCCCGAGGGGTCGCCCGCCGACATCGACGCCGCGGTCGCCGCAGCCCGCAAGGCCTTCGACGAGGGTCCGTGGCCGCGGATGAGCCCGGCCGAGCGGATCTCGGTGATCGAGAGCCTGTCGGCGCTCTACGCCGCCCGGCTCGACGACATGGCCCGCATCATCTCGACCGAGATGGGCTCGCCGATCTCCTTCTCGAGCCTCGCGCAGGCGCCGGCGCCGTGGATGCAGATCGAGGCGTTCCTGACCATCGCCCGGGAGTTCCCGTGGGAGTCCACCCGGCCCGGGGCGCTGGGCGGCGACGTGCTGGTGCGGCACGAGCCGGTCGGGGTGGTCGCGGCCATCCCGCCGTGGAACGTCCCGCAGTTCACGGTGCTCTCCAAGCTGATCCCCGCGCTGCTCGCCGGGTGCACGGTCGTCGTGAAGCCCGCGCCGGAGACCCCGCTGGACGGCTACCTCCTGGCGGAGCTGCTGATCGAGGCCGGCGTGCCCGAGGGCGTGGTGTCGATCGTGGCCGGTGGTCGTGAGGTCGGCGAGCACCTGGTGCGCCACCCCGGCGTCGACAAGGTCGCGTTCACCGGCTCCACCGCCGCGGGCCGCAAGATCGGCGCCATCTGCGGCGAGCAGCTCAAGCGGGTCTCCCTCGAGCTCGGCGGCAAGTCGGCGGCGATCGTGCTCGACGACGCCGACCTGACGACCGTGGTCGAGGGCATGAAGTTCCTCGGCGTCATGAACTCCGGCCAGGCCTGCGTGGCGCAGACCCGGGTCCTGGTCAGCCGCGAGCGGCACGACGAGGTCGCCGGCGCGCTCGCCGACGCGATCGGCGCCATGGTGGTCGGCGACCCGATGGATCCCGCGACCGAGATCGGCCCGATGGTCGCGCGGCGGCAGCAGGAGCGGGTGGCGTCGTACATCTCGATCGGGGAGCAGGAGGGCGCGAAGCTGCTGACCGGCGGCCCCGGCATGCCCTCCGGCCTGGACAGGGGCTGGTACGTGCGGCCCACCGTGTTCGCCGGTGTCGACAACCGGATGCGGATCGCGCAGGAGGAGATCTTCGGCCCGGTCCTCTCGGTCATCCCGTACGTCGACGTCGCGGACGCCGTGCGCATCGCCAACGACTCCGACTACGGCCTGGCCGGCACCGTCTGGACCGCCGACCAGGATGCCGGCGTCGACGTCGCGCGCCGGGTCCGCACCGGCACCTACGGCGTCAACACCTACACGATGGACTTCGCCGCCCCCTTCGGCGGCTACAAGGCGTCGGGGCTGGGGCGCGAGTTCGGGCCCGAGGGGCTCGCGCAGTACACCGAGCTCAAGTCGGTCTACCTCTCCGCGCCGCCGATGTGAGGATGGGGCGATGCGCCTCCTTCGCATCGCCACCGCCGCGCTCGTCGTCCTGCTCGCCTCGGCGTCGACGGCGACCGCCGCCCCGCCGGACGGCTTGCACGTCACCGGCTGGATCCTCGAGGACACCGGCAACGCGGCGGTCGACGCCAACGCCCCCGGGCTGACCGACATCGCGGTGGCGGCGCTGATGCTGCACCCGGACGGCGCCGGCGTGAGCGGTACGACGGACGCCATGCGCCGCCTGATCCGCCGCGCGCACCACGACGGGCTGCGGGCCGAGGTGGTGCTGTCCAACTACAGCAACCGGCTCGGGGACTTCGACCCGCTCGCGCTGCACCGGCTGCTCTCCCACCCGGCCCGCATCACGGCGGTCGCGCGGAGCGTCGCGGCCCAGGTCCGCCGCAACGGCTGGGACGGCGTCAACGTCGACCTGGAGCGGGTACGCCGCTCCGACGGCCCCGGCCTGGTCTCGCTCCTGGCCGCGCTGCAGCGGCTGATGCCCGACGCCCGCACGGTCTCGGTCGACCTCAGCCCCGGCCCGACTGTCGCCGACTACGTCGACAGCGGCTACCGGCTCCGCGGCATCGCCCGGTACGCCGACGTGGTCGACCTGATGGGCTACGACTACAGCGGTCCGGGATGGACCGGACCGGGTCCGATCGGGCCGCTGCCGTGGCAGCGACGGGTGACCCGGGCCGCGCTGCAGGTCGTCCCGCGGAGCAAGGTCCAGCTCGGGGTCGCGGGCTACGGCTACGCCTGGACCTCGCCGACCCGCGGCTACACGGTCAGCCCGCGGCAGGCGCGGGCGAAGGTCGCGGCCGACGGTGCGACCGCCCACTGGCGCGCGACGCCGGGGGAAGTGGACCGCCACGTTGTCGGACGGCACGGTCCTGTGGTGGTCCGACGCACGCTCCTACCGGCTCCGGGCGGCCCTCGCCGACGACCTCGGCCTCCGCGGCGCCGCGGTGTGGCGGCTGGGCTCGGCCGACCGGCTTCCGGGATAGGACCTATCCCGGACAACCGCGACAGTGTGTCGCATCTGTCCCTCGATACCGGTTCTACTGGGCGGTAACCGGGAGTACCCTCGGCCCCATGAGCGCGTCCAACCCTGTGCCCGACCCGCGGCCCGAGCCGATGATCGACGGGCCCCACGACCCCGAGCACGACCCGCGAGCGACGTACGTCCTCGAGCCGTCGTACGTCGCCCGGCTGACGGGCCGGATCCTCTCCACGACCGGTCGCAGCCTGCCGCTGACCTCGCCCCTGGACGGGGCGCCGATCGCGCAGATCCCGCAGTCGAGCAGCGAGGACGTCGCCGAGGCCTTCGCCCGGGCGCGCGCCGCCCAGACCCTGTGGGCGCGCACCCCGCTGGAGCAGCGCAGCGAGGCGCTGCTGCGCCTGCACGACATCGTGCTGGAGCGGCTCCCCGAGATCCTGGACCTGATCACCCTGGAGTCCGGCAAGGCCCGCAAGCACGCGTACGACGAGGCCCTGCACGTCGCGCTGACCGCCCGCTACTACGCGCGGACCGGTCACCGGCACCTCGACAGCCAGCGCCGCTCCGGCGTCGTCCCGCTGCTCACCCGCGTGGACCACAACCGGATCCCCAAGGGCGTCGTCGGCATCATCTCGCCGTGGAACTACCCGCTCACGATGGCGATCTCCGACGGCATCCCCGCGCTGATGGCCGGCAACGCCGTGGTCACCAAGCCGGACGCTCAGACCATGCTCACCGCGCTGCTCGGCGCGGAGATGCTCGAGCAGGCCGGCATCCCGCGTGACCTGTGGGTCGTCGTGGCCGGCCCCGGCCGCGAGCTCGGTACGCCGATCATCGAGCGCTCCGACTACATCTGCTTCACCGGCTCCACCGCCACCGGCAAGATCATCGCGCAGCAGTGCGCCGACCGGCTGATCGGCTGCTCGCTGGAGCTGGGCGGCAAGAACCCGATCCTGGTGCTGCGCGACGCCGACATCGAGAAGGCCGCCGAGGGCGCCGTGCGGGCGAGCTTCTCCAACGCCGGCCAGCTCTGCGTCTCGACCGAGCGGATGTTCGTGGCCGACCAGGTCTATGACAGGTTCATCGAGCGCTTCGTGGCGCGCACGAAGGCGATGAGCCTGGGTGCCGGTCACGACTGGGCGATCGACATGGGTGCCCTCATCTCCCAGGACCAGCTCGACACGGCGGTCGCCCACGTCGAGGACGCCCGCGCCAAGGGGGCGACGGTGCTGGCCGGCGGCCGCGCGCGGCCCGACCTGGCGCCGTACTTCTTCGAGCCGACCATCCTCGAGGGCGTCACGCCGGAGATGACCTGCTTCGGCCACGAGACCTTCGGCCCGGTCGTGAGCGTCTACCGCTTCCACGACGAGGCGGAGGCGATCGCGCGCGCCAACGACGGTGAGTACGGCCTGAACGCCTCGATCTACACCCAGGACGGCAAGCGCGGCCGCGAGCTCGCGAAGCAGATCAAGTGCGGCACCGTGAACATCAACGAGGGGTTCGCCTCGTCGTTCGGCAGCATCGATGCGCCGATGGGCGGCATGCGCGAGTCCGGCATGGGCCGGCGCCAGGGTGCCGAGGGCATCCACCGGTACACCGAGTCGCAGACCGTCGCCACCCAGCGGGTCATCAAGGTGTCCCAGAACTTCGGCATGTCCGCCGAGGCGCACGCCAAGCTGATGACGCTCAGCCTGCGGGTGATGAAGAAGCTGGGGAAGGCCTGAGATGGCCGAGTTCGACTACGACGTCGTCGTCATCGGCTCGGGCTTCGGTGGCTCGGTCACCGCGCTGCGGCTGACCGAGAAGGGCTACAAGGTCGCGGTCCTGGAGGCCGGTGCGCGGTTCGAGGACAAGGACTTCGCCGACAACTCCTGGGACCTCAAGCGCTACCTGTTCGCGCCGGCCGCGGGCTGCTACGGCATCCAGCGCATCGACGCGGTCCGTGACTGCATGATCCTGGCCGGTGCGGGCGTCGGTGGCGGCTCGCTGGTCTACGCCAACACCCTCTACGAGCCGCTCGACCCGTTCTACCGGGACAAGTCGTGGGCGCACATCACCGACTGGAAGACCGAGCTGGCGCCGTACTACGACCAGGCCAAGCGGATGCTCGGCGTCGTCGAGTACGCCGAGATGACGCCGGCCGACGAGGTCATGAAGGCCGTCGCGGACGACATGGGCGCCGGCGACACCTTCCACCCGACCCCCGTCGGCGTGTTCTTCGGCGGCCCGACGCAGGCCGCGGGGGAGCGGTCCGCGGACCCGTACTTCGGTGGCGCGGGTCCCGAGCGGAACGCCTGCATCAACTGCGGCGAGTGCATGACCGGCTGCCGGCACAACGCCAAGAACACCCTGGTCAAGAACTATCTCTACCTGGCCGAGCAGAACGGCGCCGTCGTCCACCCGCTCACCACGGTCACCCGCGTGCGTCCGCTCGAGGGTGGCGGCTACCAGGTCGACGCCCGTTGGACGAAGGCCAAGCTGTCCCGGCGTACCGCCACGCGGACCTACCGCGCCGAGCACGTCGTCTTCTCCGCCGCCGCGCTGGGCACCCAGAAGCTGCTGCACCAGCTCAAGGCCGAGGGCGACCTGCCGCGCCTGTCGGACCGGCTCGGTCACCTGACCCGCACCAACTCCGAGTCGATCCTCGGCGCCATCGCGAAGTCCGACGACCCGACCGACTACTCCCGCGGCGTCGCGATCACCTCCTCGTGGCACCCCGACGAGGTCACCCACATCGAGCCGGTCCGCTACGGCAAGGGCTCCAACGCGATGTCGCTGATGCAGACCGTGCTCACCGACGGCGACGGCCCGGACCCGCGGTGGAAGACCTGGCTGAAGGAGATGTGGCGCGAGAAGGCCAACATCAAGAACCTCTACGACCTGCGGCACTGGTCGGAGCGGGTCGTGATCGCGCTGGTCATGCAGACGGTCGACAACTCGATCATCACCTCGCCCAAGAAGATCCCCGGCCTCGGCTGGCGGCTCACCTCGCGGCAGGGCCACGGCGAGCCGAACCCGTCCTGGATCCCGGTCGCCAACGAGGCCGTCCGCAAGATGGCCGAGCACCTCGGCGGCACCGCCGGCGGCACCATCGGCGAGCCGTTCAACATGCCGCTGACGGCGCACTTCATCGGCGGCTGCACGATCGGCGAGACGGCGGAGACCGGCGTCGTGGACCCCTTCCACCGCGTCCACGGGTACGACGGCCTCCACATCGTCGACGGCTCGACCATCTCCGCGAACCTCGGCGTGAACCCGTCGCTGACGATCACCGCCCAGGCCGAGCGCGCGATGGCCTACTGGCCCAACAAGGGCGAGACCGACACCCGCCCCGCGGCGGGCGAGGCCTACCGGACGATCCAGCCGGTGGCGCCGAAGGCGCCCGTCGTACCCGATCAAGCTCCGGCCGCACTTCGCTTGCCCATCGTGGGGGTCAACTGATCTGATGGACAGGTCTGGAAAGTTCCTCGAGAGCGGCGTAACCCGCCGAACCACCTCTCGTTGAATCACACGAGCCCGGGATTCACGCTCCCTCCCGACGCCCGGGCTCGGTCCAGGCACTGTCCATCAGTTGCGTGGACAACCAGGGCCCGACCACCCTCCCTCCCCGGTCGGGCCCTGGCGTGCTTTTCACGTCGTACCTGACGAACGCGTTGGGATTCGCAGCCGGACCCAACGCGTTGGTCAGGTACGACGACGGGCGGTCTGTGGAGAGACGCCGGCGCAGGTTCGACGGGGCCCGCGGAACGGCCAGACCGTCGTCATGGACGAGCCGACCATCACGAGGGCCGGCGTCGTGGCGCCGGTGCGCCCCGACGTCGAGCGCCGGGACGGGCGGCCCTCGCCGCAGCAGGTGCGCGGCAAGGGCTGGCGCCGGGTGGCGAAGGGCCTCTACGTGCCGGCGGAGGTCGATGCCACTGACACCGCACAACGCATCGTCGAAGCCATCGCGGGTCTCCCCGGTGCAGCGGTGACGGGCTGGGCGGCGTTGTGGTGGATGGGGGAGCCGTGGTCCTCGGGCGTCGATGCCCGTGGGTCGTTGCGCGACGTCCCGGTCTCGCTCGGCGACCGCCGGCAGTGCAGGCCGAGGTCCGGCGTACGGCTCGCGGAGGACTGGCTCTTCTCCTCCGACGTTCTCGCGGTCGACGGCCTCCCGGTCACCGTCGCCGAGCGGTCGGTCAGCTTCGAGGCGCGGCGAGCATGGTCGCTCGACCGGGCCGTCCAGGTCATCGACATGGCAGCGGCGCGAGACCTCATCGACCTGGAGGGTCTCGGTGAGTACGTGGCCAGGCTCCCCGCGCGGCCCGGGATCAAACAGCTCCGCACCGCACTGTCGCTCGCGGATGAGAACGTGTGGTCCCCGATGGAGTCGACGCTGCGCGTCCTCTGGCGGGTCGATGCTCGCCGTCCCCGGCCGCTGTGCAACCGGCCGGTGTTCGATCTCGAGGGGAGGCACCTGCTCACTCCGGACCTGTTCGACGCCGACGACGGCGTGGCCGGGGAGTACGACGGCGCCGTCCACGAGAGCGACTCGGCACGTCGGCGCGACCTGGACAGGGAGGAGCGGGCCCGAGCTGCGGGCATCGAGGTCGTGACGATGATGGCGGGTGACCTCGCGTCTCCCGGTCGCTTCCTGAGCCGCCTCCGAGCCGCCTGGGCCAGGGCCGAGGCTCGGCGCGGGGAGCCACGGCGCTGGACCATCGAGATGCCGCCAGGGTGGGTGGACACGACGACGGTCGCTGCGCGTCGTGCCGCCGGCCGTCCTCTGCGTCGTACCTGACCAACGCGTTGGATTTCAGGCCTCGAACCAACGCGTTGGTCAGGTACGACGGCGAATCGGACCCGCCCGGGCCCCGCCGATAGGATCCGGCCATGACCGAAGAGCACGATCTGGTCCTGGTGGTCGACTTCGGGGCGCAGTACGCCCAGCTGATCGCGCGGCGGGTGCGGGAGGCGCGGGTCTACTCCGAGATCGTGCCGCACACCATGCCGGTCGCGGAGATGCTGGCGAAGCAGCCGAAGGCGATCGTGCTGTCCGGCGGCCCGTCCTCGGTGTACGCCGACGGCGCGCCCGCGATCGACAACACCCTCTTCACGGCCGGTACGCCGGTGTTCGGCATGTGCTACGGCTTCCAGCTCATGGCGCTCGGGATGGGCGGCACGGTCGACAACAACGGGGCGCGCGAGTACGGCCGCACCCCGGTCCGCATCGGCACCGCCGGCACGCTCCTCGCCGACATCCCGGCCGAGCACAACGTGTGGATGTCGCACGGCGACTCGGTCAGCCAGGCACCCGAGGGCTTCACCGTCCTCGCCAGCACCGCCGGCACGCCGGTGGCCGCCTTCGAGGACACCGGCCGAGGGCTGGCCGGCGTCCAGTGGCACCCCGAGGTGCTGCACTCCGAGCACGGCCAGCGGGTGCTCGAGCACTTCCTGTGGGACATCGCGAAGTGCCGCCAGACCTGGACCATCGGCAACATCGCCGAGGAGCAGGTCGAGCGGGTCAGGGCGCAGATCGGCGAGACCGGCCGCGCGATCTGCGGCCTCTCCGGCGGCGTCGACTCAGCCGTCGCGGCCGCGATCGTGCAGAAGGCCATCGGCGACCGCCTCACCTGCGTGTACGTCGACCACGGCCTGATGCGCAAGGACGAGACCGAGCAGATCGAGCGCGACTTCGTGGCCGCGACCGGCGCCCGCCTGGTCGTCGTCGACGCGGAGAAGCAGTTCCTCGACGCGCTGGCCGGGGTCAGCGACCCGGAGACCAAGCGCAAGATCATCGGCCGCGAGTTCATCCGGTCCTTCGAGGGCGCCGAGCTCGAGGTCATCAAGGACGCTCCCGAGGGCTCCAAGGTGGCGTTCCTGGTCCAGGGCACCCTCTACCCGGACATCGTCGAGTCGGGCCACGGCGCGGGCGCCGCCACCATCAAGAGCCACCACAACGTCGGCGGTCTGCCCGAGGACCTCGAGTTCGAACTGGTCGAGCCGCTGCGCGAGCTGTTCAAGGACGAGGTCCGCGCGGTCGGCGCCCAGCTCGGCCTGCCCGAGGTCATCGTCCACCGCCAGCCGTTCCCCGGCCCCGGCCTCGGCATCCGGATCATCGGCGAGGTCACCCGCGAGCGCCTCGACATCCTGCGCGAGGCCGACGCGATCGCCCGCGAGGAGATGACCAAGGCCGGTCTCGACCGCGAGATCTGGCAGTGCCCGGTGGTCCTGCTGGCCGACGTACGCAGCGTCGGCGTCCAGGGCGACGGCCGTACCTACGGCCACCCCGTCGTCCTCCGCCCGGTCACCTCCGAGGACGCCATGACGGCCGACTGGGCGCGGGTGCCCTACGACGTCCTCGAGCGGATCTCGACCCGGATCACCAACGAGGTCCGCGAGATCAACCGGGTCACCCTCGACGTCACCTCGAAGCCGCCGGGCACCATCGAGTGGGAGTGACGCTCACTCGCCGGTGAGCTGGGCGATCATCAGGTCGCCCACCCACCGCACGACCTCGTCGTGGGGCCAGCCGAGGCCGCACAGCTCGAGGTAGGTCGTGGGGCTCCCGAGCACCAGCAGGATGTCGGTCGCACGGTCGACGTCGAGGTCACCTCGCAGGCCACCGAGGTCGCGCACCGCCAGGACCACGCCGCGGTAGCCGCCGCGCCGGAGGGCCTCGCTCTGGGTGAGCACGGCCGCGGCCTCCGGCTCGTGCCGCGCGGCCTTGGCGACCTCGTTGATGCCGCCGGCGCGCGCGCAGATCTCGGCGTTCCCCCGGGCGAAGGCGCGCAGCGCCTCCGGTGCCGTGGAGGCGGTGCGGATGTCGGCCCAGAACGCCTGCTCGGGCGGTGGCAGCTTCTCGGGTCCCAGCACCGCGTGGTCGAAGCAGGCCTGCAGCAGGGCCGCCTTGGTGCTGAAGGAGTAGTACAACGTCTGTACCGCCACGCCGGCGCGCTTGGCGATGTCGGCCATGCGGGCGCCGGCGTACCCGTCATCGAGGAAGGCCGCCTGGGCCGCCTCGATCATGCGGACGCGGGTCTGGTCGGCGCGCTCGCGGCGCGATGGTCTGCTCGGGCTATTGACATCGGTCATGGCGAGGGGAAGTCTAGCTGCATCCACTCACTAGTGACAGTCACTAGTGATTAATGTCAGGAGTAGATGATGTCGGTCCTCATTGTTGCCAGCGCTCCCAGCCGCGAGGAGTACGAGAAGGTCAACGCCCAGATGGGCGGGATGGGCGCGGGCGTGGAGTTCCACGCGGCCGGCCTCAAGGCCGACGGGTCGGTCCAGATCGTGACGGTCTTCGAGAGCGCCGAGGCGGCCGAGACCTTCCAGCGTGAGCGGCTGTTCCCGGCCTTCCAGGCCACGGGCGTGATGCCGGAAGGTGCCCCGCCGGAGATGATCCCGGTCCTCTGAGCGGGCGCGGTCAGCCCTCCAGGAGGGCCTTGGCGCGGTCGAGGGCGGCCATCTCGGCCTCCATCGACCTCTGCACGGCCTTGCCCATGAACCTCTCCTTGCGGCCGCCACCCAGGTCGGCCGCAAGGGTGAAGGTCACCGCCGTGCCGTCGTCCTCGGTCTGCCGGAAGTCATAGCTGCCGACCGGGCGGACCGGGCCCGCCACCCCCTTGAACCCGTACGACGCCAGCCAGGTGTAGTCGGTGATCTCGATGTCGGCGGGGATGCCACGGCCGAGCGGACCCTTGACGGTCTGGTGGATCACCGCACCCACCGCGGGCTCGCCGTGGGCGTGGATGTCCTTGACGCCGGTGCGCCAGGACGTCTCGTTGGCGGGGTCGGTGAAGAAGGCGAACACCTTCGCGAGCGGGGCGGCGATGGTGATGGTGCGCGTGGCGTTCAGCATGCGCCGATCATCGCAGTCTTCCGACCAGCCTGTTCGCTCCCGGCCCGGTGTTCGTACGCTCGCTGCATGAGGCGAGCGCGAGTGATCTGGGCTGCGGTGGTCGTGGCGCTGTACGTCATCCATGCGGCCGTCGGGATCCACGAGCACCACGTCATGAACGCCGGCTTCCGCATGACGTTCCGCTCGTGGTGGCCGCTGCCGGACGGCGAGCTCCTGGTGTGTCGGGCGGCGGCCGTGCTGGGGGTCGTCGTGCTGGTGGCGGGAGCGCTGCCGCCACTGCGCCCCGCTCGGTTCGAGGCGGCACTGATCGCCACGGCATTGCCGGCGGCTGCCCTGATCCCGGTGCTCGTCGGGCCACTGCGGCTGGGCTTCCGGCTGTACGGGCACGCCGAACCGAGGGACACCGAGCTGTTGAGCGGCGTCATCGTCCTCGATGTGCTGATCGCGCTCGCCGCGGTGCTCGTGGTGGGCATCGAGGTCCTCGCCTCCCGCAAGTCCACCCAGAAATAGAACGCGTTCCACTAGGCTCGGTCGGGTGAGCAAGTCCGCCTCCCTGACCCGGATCGCGATCGTGTACGCCGTCGCGCTGGCCGCGGCGACCCTCTGGCTCGCCCTCGGTCCGGACACCGGCCGGCTCTGGCTGGCCGCGCTGATCGCGGACATGCTGGCCACGGTCGTGGTGTTCGTGGCGAGCCGGATCCTGCACAACTCCAGCTGCTACGACCCGTACTGGAGCGTGCTGCCGCCGTACCTGGTCGGCTTCTGGCTGCTCCAGGACCGCCCGGGCGTCGACCACACCCGCGCCGTCCTGCTCACCGTCGTGGTGGTGGTCTGGGCCGTGCGGCTCACGGCGAACTGGATCCAGGACTGGCCCGGCCTGCACCACGAGGACTGGCGCTACCCGATGCTGCGCGAGCGCGCCGGCCGCGCCGAGGCGCTCGTGGACCTGATGGGGATCCACGTGTTCCCGACGGTCATCGTGTTCCTGGGGATGCTGCCGGCGTACGCCGTGCTCACCCGCCCCGGCCGCGGCCTCAACGCGCTCGACGTTCTGGCCACCGTGATCGGCCTCGCCGCCCCCGTCCTCCAGTACGTCGCCGACGCCCAGATGCGCGCCTTCATCCGCACGCGGCAGCCCGGTCAGGCGATGGACCGCGGGCTCTGGTCGTGGTCGCGGCACCCCAACTACTTCGGCGAGATCGCGTTCTGGTGCGCGCTCGCCCTCTTCGGCGTCGCGGGCGCGCCGCACGACTGGTGGTGGCTGGTCCTGGGCGCGGTCGCGATGATCGCGATGTTCCAGGGAGCCAGCATCCCGATGATGGAGCAGCGCAGCCTGGAGCGGCGCCCGGCGTACCAGCAGATCATCGACCGCGTGCCCCGGCTGGTCCCGCGCCCGCCCCGCCGAGCCGCATGAGGGTCGTCGTCGCCGGGCTCGGCGACACCGGGCTCCTCACCGCGATCCACCTCGCGCGCCACCGCGACCTCGAGGTCGTCGGCATCTCCAGCCAGCCCGGCCTGGTCAGTGGCCAGGAGCTCGGCACCCGCCTCGCGCGCCCCGATGACTGGCAACGCGACTACCGGATCGCCTTCGACCGCTTCCGCCGGCTCGACCGGGTCCGCACCGTCCACGCCGAGCTGACCGCGCTCGATCCGGAGACCCGGACCGTCCACCTCCGCGACGCCGCCGGGATCGACCACGAGGAGCCATGCGACGTCCTGGTCATCGCCACGGGCGTCCGCAACGGCTTCTGGCGTACGCCGGACCTCCGCACCGACCACGACGTGACCGCCGACCTCGCGGATGCGCACGCCCGGCTGGCGGGCGCGGGCACGATCCTGGTCGTCGGCGGGGGAGCGGCGTCGGTGAGCAGCGCGCTGCAGCTCGCGCTGCGCTGGCCGGACAAGCGGATCCGGCTCGCCTTCCCCGGCGAGCGGGGCCTGGCCCAGCACCACCCGCGGACCTGGACCCACGCCGCGCGCCGGCTCGGTGCGGCCGGGGTCGAGCTGCTGGCGGGCCACCGCGCCGTCGTACCGGACGAGGCGGAGGGGCTCACCGACGGCCCGGTCACGTGGCGGACCGGGCAGCAGCCCACCGCTGCCGACGCGGTCCTCTGGGCGATCGGGCGCACCCGGCCGAACACCGGCTGGCTCCCGCTGGACCTGCTCGACGACGCGGGCTACGTCCGGGTCGCCCCGACACTCCAGCTGCCCGGGCGCCCCGAGCTCTTCGCGGTCGGCGACGTCGCCGCAACCGATCCGCTGCGTGCCTCGGCGCGCAGCCGCGCGGACAAGCTCCTCGCCCGCAACATCCGGGCCCACCTCACCGGCCGGCGACTCACCACCTACCGGCCACCCCGGCACCGCTGGGGCTCGGTCCTGGGCGTGGAGCCCGACGGGCTGCGGGTCTTCGCGCCGAACGGCCGGCCGTTCCGCTTCCCCGCCTGGACCGTCGACAGCCTGCTCCAGCCGTGGATCGTGCGCCGCGGGATCTATCGGGGCGTCCGCGACTGACCGCCACCCGATCGGGTACCCCGCACGCATGCGCCCAGACCGCCCCGGGGCCCAGGAGTGGGTCCCCGAGCACCCCCGGATCGAGGACCTGTACGCCGCCGCCCAGGCCTGCCGCGGCTGCGAGCTCCACCGCGACACGACCCAGGCGGTGCTCGGCGCAGGCCCTTCCGACGCACGCATCATGCTCGTCGGCGAGCAGCCCGGCGACGTCGAGGACCGCGAGGGCGAGCCCTTCGTGGGACCCGCCGGCCGGCTGCTGGACCGGGCGCTGGCCGATGCCGGGATCGACCGCGGGTCGGCGTACCTCACCAACGCGGTGAAGCACTTCGCCCACCACCTGGCCGGCCGCCGCCGGATCCACGACACCCCGAAGGCGGGGCAGGTGACCGCGTGCGCGCCGTGGCTGCGCGTCGAGCTGGAGCTGGTCCGCCCGGCCGGCGTCGTGCTGCTCGGTGCGACGGCGGCCAAGGCCGTGCACGGCCCGTCGTTCCGTCTGACCGAGCAGCGCGGCCGGCGCCTGGACTGGCCGGGGCGCTACCCGCTCGCGTCCCCTCCGGACTGGAGCCTGGTCACCCTCCACCCGTCAGCCGTCCTGCGGTCCGACGACCGTGCGGCGGCGTACGACGGGCTGGTGGCAGATCTGCGCGTGGCGGCCTCGCTCGCGTGAGGGATCGCGTGGGGGTCAGTGGAAGATGCTGACTCCGCCGGGGCCGACCAGCAGGCCGAGAACGATCAGGACGACGCCCCACAGGACCTCTCCGCGCACCAGGCTCACGATCCCGGCGATGACCAGGATCACTGCGATCAACCACAGGATGAACAGCATCGTTGCCTCCTTCGTCAGGGCCTCGCGGCCGATGGCATGAGGTACCCGGCCGGTCTCCGGGCAAACGTTCGGACGAGCCTTGACGCCGCACCGGCCCGCCGCGATAGTGCCGAGGAGCCGTCATGCGGGCGGCCCGGAAGGAGCGGCATGCGGGCACGGCGGACGACCGGGGGAGTGATGGCCGGCCTCGTGCTGTGCGCGCTCGGGGTGAACGTGACGGCGTCGGCGGACTCCGGCGTCGCCGGGCCGACGCTGCCGGCCAACGACCTGGAGGGGATGATCGCGCTGGCCGCCGGCGGCCTCGCGACGATGAAGACCCCGGTCGTCGTACCCTCGCCGCCGCTGAGCTCGGTGCCGCGGGCCCGCTGCGGCGCGGGCTCGCGTCCGCTGGCGGGCATGCAGGGCCGGGTGACCAGCGCTGACGTCGCGTCGCCGGCGGCCAAGCGCGGCTGGACCTGCAACGTGACCCCGGTGAGCCGCTTCGCGACCCCCGGCGGGTGGCGGGTCTGGCGCTACCGCGACCCCCACGGCCACACCTGCGTCTACTACGACACCTCGTTCACGGCGCCCGCCAACATCATCAGCGTCGCGGGCGGCCCCTCGCTCGGCGTACAGGTCCTCGACGCGGCGCGACCCGCGAGCCTGCACCACACCGCGACCCTGATGTCGCTGGCCATGCTCTCGCCGCACGAGTCGCTCAACCTCAACGCCAAGCGCGGCCTGCTCGCCGCCGAGGTCGGCAACGGCCTCACCCTCCCCGGCACCTTCGACGTGTACGACGTGCGCAGCGACTGCCGCCATCCCCGGCTGCTCGCCCAGCGGGCCATCCCCACCGGTCACGAGAGCGGCTTCAGCCCGGACGGGCGGACGTTCTGGGTGGCGGGTGGCGCGGGCTACATCACCGCGTTCGACCTGACGAACCCGCGTCAGCCGCGCCAGATCTGGAAGGGCGCCTACTACGCGCACGGGATCAGCGTCTCCGCCGACGGACGCACGATCTACCAGACCGACCCGATCAACGGGAACCTCGGCATCCTCGACGTCAGCCAGGTCCAGGACCGCGTGCCCGACCCGCGGGTCCACGACATCAGCCGGATCACCTGGCCCACCGTGTCGATCCCGCAGAACTCCGTGCCCTTCACCCGCAACGGGCACCACTACCTCGCCGAGTTCGACGAGTTCGCGTTCCGGTTCAACCCGGCGACCATCGCCGACAAGGTCGGCGCGGCGCGCATCATCAACATCGACCACCCGGCCCGGCCGCGGGTCGTGGCCAACGTCCGGCTGGCCGTCAACATGCGCGCCAACCACATCGCGGCCCACTCCGACCCGTCGCCGCTGGGCTCGATGCAGGTCTTCGGCGGCGCCATGCACTACTGCGCGGTCCCGACCCGGAACAACCCGACGATCCTGGTGTGCTCGGCGCTCACCTCGGGCCTGCGGATCTTCGACATCCGCAACCCGGCGCGGCCCAAGGAGGTCGGCTACTTCGTCGCGCCGCCGAAGGCCGGTCACCTGCTCGGCCTGCTGCCCGGTGACTTCGCCACCTCGCAGCCGGCGTTCGACCCGCGCCACCGCGTCGTCTACTACAGCGACGCCGGAGCCGGGCTCTACGCGCTGCGGCTGAACCGCCGGGCCTGGCCCCGGTGACCCAAGGAGTGACGGAGCCGGTACGCCGTCGCGCCCACGTCCCGACCGTCCTACTGGTCCTGCTGGCCCTGGTCGCGGCTGCCGCGGGCGGGTTCTCGCTGGGGCGGGGGAGCGCGCCGGACACCACCGCGCTCGCCACACCCGGCCCGCCCGGCCCCACCTCGGTCGAGGTGGGCTTCAGCCAGGACATGGCCGTCCACCACGAGCAGGCCGTGCTGATGGCGACGCTGGCGCAGACCCGCGCGACCACCCCGGTCCGCACGATCGCGAACGGCATCCTGGGCGGGCAGTCCCAGGAGCTGGGGGCGCTGCGGGGGTGGCTGCGGCTGTGGGGCGAGCCGGCGGTCGACCCGCACCCGATGGCCTGGATGACAGGGATGCAGGGCATGGCCGGGATGCACGCGATGCCCGGCATGGCCACCTCGGGCCAGCTCAGCCGGCTCGCGGGCCTGGAGGGACGCCGCTTCGACGTGCTGTTCCTGCAGCTGATGATCCGGCACCACCAGGGCGGCATCCAGATGGCGGCCGACGCGCGGCAGCACGCCCGGCTCGCGGTGGTGCGGGACGCGGCCGCGTCGATGATCGTGCAGCAGGTCGAGGACCTCGGCGCGATGCGGGCGCTGCTGCGGGCCGACGGCGGGCGTCCGCTGCCGGCGCCGCACTAGACCGCGGTGGCGGCCTACTCCTCGTCCTCGACCTCTTCGTCACCGTCGATGATGTGCATGGCGGCCTCCTCGGCACTGGCGGCCGCGCCGTCGATCCCGACGTCGTCGCCCCACACGTCCTGGTCGACCCGGTCGCCGTTGTCGTGGGCGACCAGGCGCCCGGCCCGCCGGGAGCCGACCTCGTGGTCGCTGAGCCGCTCCTGCTCGTCGGGCTCGTCGTCCTCGGCGTACGGATCGGTCTCGGGCTCCTCCTCGGCCAGCCGCATGGACAGCGGCTCGTCGTGCTCGGCCTCCCAGGGCGTGTTGCCCCAGCGCTGCCCGGCGGAGTAGCGCTCGGGCGGGGAGTAGCCGCGGTCGAGCTCGTCGGCCACGTCGTTGTCGTCCAGGGTGTCCTCGGGCTCGAGCTGGTCCTCGTCGTCGACGCTGTAGTCGCCGTACGCGTCGTTCTCCGTCATGGCGAACCTCCTGAGTCTGGGGATCTCCCCAACGTACGGGCCAGGGGACGGTCGCGGAAGGGACGAAGGTCAGGCCCGGTCAGGCCGGGGCGCGCAGGTCGGTGCTCTCGGCGGCCAGCAGGACCGCGCCGACCAGGCTCGCGCGCTCGCCCAGCTCGCTGGCCCGCACCGGCGTACCGGCGGCGGAGTCCAGGGCGTGCCGGCGCAGGCCCACCCGGGCCGGGTCGAGCAGCGCGTCGCCGGCCGTGGCCAGCTCGCCGCCGATCACGACGACCTCGGGGTTGATCAGGTTGACGATCGTGGCGACGGCCCACCCCAGGTGCAGTCCGGCGTCCTCGAGGGCGCGACGCGCGGACACGTTGCCCTGGTCGGCGGCCGCGACCACGGCCTCGAAGTCGGAGCCGGGCAGCTGGTCGGCGAGCATCTGCACGATGACCGAGGTCGAGGTGTAGGCCTCGACGCAGCCGCGGCTGCCGCACCGGCACAGCGGGCCGTGCTCGTCGAGGGTGAGGTGCCCGATCTCCCCGGCGGTCCCCTGCGCCCCGCGGAAGACGCGGTCGTCGAGGATCAGCCCGGCGCCCACGCCGGAGGAGATCTTGACGAAGACGACGTTGTGGCTGCCCCGGGCGACGCCGACGCGGTGCTCGGCGAGGACCCCCAGGTTCGCGTCGTTCTCCACCCGCACCGGTACGCCGAACACCTCGGCCGCCAGCGCCCGCGCATCGGTCCCGTCCCAGCCCGGGAAGATCGCGGGGGTGCCGATCGTGTCGTGGATGACCGGCGCGGGCAGTCCGAGCCCCACCGTGCGCAGCGCCGCTCTCGGCGGGAGCAGCCGGTCGGCGATCTCGCGCGCCCGGGCGAGCGCCTGGGTCGGCGGCGGTTGCGTGCGCAGCGAGTGCCGCTCCTCGGCGAGGACCGCGCCGGTGAGGTCGCCGACGGCGACCGAGAGGTGACTGTGGCCGAAGTCGACGCCGACCACGACCCCGACGCCGCTCGACAGCCGCACCGAGGACCCGCGCCGGCCGGCTCCGGCCTCCGCCTCCACCAGGCCCTGCGCCGAGAGGTCGCGGACGATGTTGGAGATCGTGGCGCGGGCCAGGCCGGTCGCGCGGGCGAGCTGGGCCTGGGTGTGGACCGCCCGTCCACCGTGCGCGGGCAGGGGCTGGCGCAGCACGTCGAGGACCCGCTGCTCGTTCGCGACGCGCAGCGCGGCGGCGGATCCCGTCGGTTGCTCGGCCGCGTCGCTCATGGGGAGCACCCTGCCCGGCGTACCGAAGAATGGTCAAGGCTTGTCCGCAAACACGTCGAAAAAGAAAAATGGTCACAGTTTGTGTTCACCTCTTGACCATTAACGTTGTGACACACGACACTCGGACTCGCAACGACGCTCGGTCCCTCCGAGCCCCCACGCCCTCGCCGAGGAGGAACATGTCCAACCACTTCCGCCGCACCGCCTTCGCTGCGGCCGCACTCCTGGCGGGTACCGCCGGGCTCGCCGCCTGTGGGAGCAACAACGACAACGGCTCCGGGGGAGGGGGCGGCGACAACTCCAACATCACGGCCGCCTGCTCGCTCACCACGCCGCCGAAGAGCCAGGCCGCCGCCGTGCCGACCGGGAGCTCGAGCGCCAAGGCGTCGGGCACGGTCGGCGTGATCCTCCCGGACACCACGTCGTCGACCCGCTACACGCTCTTCGACGCCCCGCTGCTCAAGAAGTCGCTCACCGCCGTCGGCCTCACCCCGAACATCCAGAACGCCCAGGGTGACAAGTCCAAGTTCGCCCAGATCGCCAACACGATGATCGGCCAGGGCGTCAAGGTGCTCATCATCGACTCGATCGACGCCGCGTCCGGCGCCGGTGTCGAGAAGGCGGCGGCCAGCGCCGGCATCCCGGTCATCGACTACGACCGCGTCAACGGCGGCGGGTCGGCCGGCTACTACGTCTCGTTCGACAACGAGGACGTCGGCAAGCTCCAGGCCCAGACCCTCGTGGACTGCCTGGACGCCCAGAACATCGCCAACCCGAAGATCATCATGATGGACGGCGGCACCGACGTCGACCACAACGCGGTGCTGTTCAAGCAGGGCGCGCACGAGGTGCTCGACCCGCTGTCGCAGCAGGGCAAGCTCTCGATCGTCGCCGAGGCCGTCGTCAAGAAGTGGGACTCGTCCCAGGCCGCGACGTACTTCAACGGCGCGATGACCCAGGCGAACAACGACTTCCAGGGCATCGTCGCCGCCAACGACGACATCGCCAACGCCGTCATCGGTGTGCTCAAGCAGCAGGGCCTCGACGGCCGCATCCCGATCACCGGCCAGGACTCGCAGATCGAGGGCCTGGACAACGTGATCAGCGGCAAGCAGTCGATGACCATCTTCAAGGACATCGCCATCGAGGCCAACGCGACCGCGCAGCTCGCCGCCGCGCTCGCCGGCGGGACCAACCCGGACAACGCCGGGCTCACCCTGCAGGCCTTCGACGACGGCACGG
Source organism: Nocardioides ultimimeridianus (assembly GCF_054777895.1). Taxonomy (NCBI): domain Bacteria; kingdom Bacillati; phylum Actinomycetota; class Actinomycetes; order Propionibacteriales; family Nocardioidaceae; genus Nocardioides; species Nocardioides ultimimeridianus. The sequence continues at coordinate 83,475 of NZ_BAAHAB010000022.1, forward strand.
GTCGCAAGATCAAGGCGCTGCTCCTGCCCGCGCAGGTGATCACCCAGGCCAACGTCCAGGACGTCATCGACGCCGGTGCCCTCAAGGCGTCCGACATCTGCAAGGCGGTCCAGTCCGACTGCGACAAGCTCGGGATCAAGTAGCACCCGTCCTCACCGAGATCACGCGTGGCGGCTGGACCGACGTCCAGCCGCCACCGTGATGCCCGACCCCCCACGACCGTTGCCGGGAGGCGACCGTGACTGAACCGATCCTCCAGATCTCCGGGCTCAACAAGAGCTTCGGACCCGTGCACGTGCTGCACGACGTCAACCTCAGCCTCTACCCGGGACAGGTCACCGCCCTGGTGGGCGACAACGGTGCCGGCAAGTCCACGCTGGTCAAGTGCATCGCCGGCATCAACACCATCGACAGCGGCCAGATCAGCTTCGAGGGCCGCCCGGTGACGATGTCGGATCCTCGTGTGGCGGCGGCCCTGGGCATCGAGTTCGTCTACCAGGACCTCGCGCTCGCCGATAACCTCGACATCACCCAGAACATGTTCCTGGGTCGTGAGACCACGAAGATGGGGATGTTCCTGTCCGACGGCGAGATGGAGCGCAAGGCCCGCGAGGCGCTCGCGAGCCTCTCCGTGCGCACGGTCTCCTCGGTCCGCCAGCAGGTGGCGCGGCTCTCGGGCGGACAGCGGCAGACCGTCGCCATCGCCAAGGCCGTGCTGTGGAAGAGCAAGGTCGTCTTCCTCGACGAGCCCACCGCGGCGCTCGGCGTCGCCCAGACCGCCGAGGTGCTGGCGCTGGTACGCCGCCTCGCCGACCAGGGCTGCGCGGTCGTGCTCATCTCGCACAACATGAACGACGTCATGCAGGTCGCCGACCGGGTCGCCGCGCTCTTCCTGGGCCGGCTCGCGGCCGAGGTGCAGACCAAGGACTCCTCGACCACCCAGATCGTCGAGCTGATCACGTCCGGCCGCAGCGGCGACCTCGGTCTGTCCCCGGCCGAGACCCGAGAGAACATCTGAGGTGGCGAACATGTCGACGAACACCGAGCGCGGAGACTTCTCCCTCGACCTCGAGCGCCGCGGTCTCTCCGAGGCCGTCCACGACTGGGTGATCAAGGTCCGCTCCGGCGAGCCCGGCGCACTTCCGTCGGTCCTCGGCCTGATCGTGCTGAGCGCGATCTTCTACTTCGGCGTCAGCAGCGCCTTCACCGAGTCCTACAACCTCGGCAGCATCCCCGGGCAGGGCGCCTCCACGGCGATCATCGCGCTCGGCCTGGTGTTCGTGCTCCTGCTCGGTGAGATCGACCTGTCGGCGGGCACCGCCGGCGGTGCGTGCGCGACCGTGATGGGCGTCGCGCTGCACCAGGGCAACCTGCACGACGGACTGCCCGCGCTGTTCTACTGGTGCCTGGTCATCGGCCTGGTCGTCGCGGCCGCGGCCGCCGTCTGGCTGAAGGTGTACGCCGGCGCGGTGCTCGCCCTCGTGGGCGAGGTCCTCATCCTGACCAACCTGACCCAGCACGTCTGGTTCGCCCTGCTGATGGCCGTCTGCGTGGGTGCCGCGATCGGCATCCTCAACGGCGTGCTGGTCGCGAAGGTCGGCATCCCGAGCTTCGTGGTCACCCTGGCGCTGTTCATCGCCTGGGGCGGCGTGGTGAAGTTCGGCCTGCGCGGCCAGCCGATCGGCACCTCGGGCATCGACCTGTGGCACAACCTGACCTACGGCAACCTGAGCCCGGCGGTGAGCTGGCTCTTCGCGCTGGTGCTGGTGGCGGCGTACCTGGGCTGGACGGTGTTCCGCTCGCTGCGGCTCAAGGCCGCCGGGCTCGCCCACGAGAAGCTCGACCTGGTCCTGGTGCGCGGTGGCGTGCTCGCCCTGGTCGCCGTGCTGGTGACCTGGTGGGCGGTCGGCAACCGCAACCCGAACAAGCTCTCCTACAAGGTGATCGAGGGCGTCCCGGTCCCGGCCGCCATCGCGATCGTGCTGATGGTGCTGTGCACGCTCGGTCTCACCAAGACCACCTGGGGCCGGCACCTGTACGCGACCGGCGGCAGCGAGGAGGCCGCGCGGCGCGCCGGCATCGACGTGGTGAAGATCAAGACGTCGGCCTTCATGCTGTGCTCGATGTTCGCCGCCCTCGGCGGGGTCCTGCTGGCGTCGTACCAGTCCTCGGTCGCGCTCGACCTCGGCAGCGGCAACGTCCTGCTGTTCGCGGTGGCCGCCGCGGTCATCGGCGGTACGTCGCTCTTCGGCGGCCGTGGCCGTCCGCGCGACGCCATCCTGGGTGCGCTCGTCATCACGATCATCCCCTACGGCCTGACCATGAAGACCAGCATCAACCCGGCCTGGCAGGACGTCATCACCGGCATCGTGCTGCTCATCGCAGCGAGCATCGACGCCATCTCGCGCCGGCGCGCGCCGAAGGTCTGAGCGGGGCTCCGCGGGGGCTAGCCTGCCCCCCGTGGAGACCCTCGCGCTCAGCTTCACCTCGGGATGGGCCAGCGGCATCAACAGCTACCTGGTGGTGCTGGTGCTGGGCATCGCGGACCGGGTCGAGCACCTCGACCGGATCCCCGACGTGCTCGGCAGCTGGCCCGTCCTGGGGATCGCCGCGTTCATGTACGCCTTCGAGTTCGTCGCCGACAAGATCCCGTACGTCGACTCGGTGTGGGACGCCGTCTCCACCTTCATCCGACCCGTGGTCGGTGCGGTCCTCGGGGTGCTCATCGCCGGTGACTCCCAGGGGCTGGACCAGTCGCTCAACCAGGTGGTCGGGGGACTGGTCGGCGGGGGCGGCGCGCTGGGCGCGCACGTCACCAAGGCCGGCACCCGGCTGGCCGCCAACACCTCGCCCGAGCCGTTCACCAATATCGGGCTCTCGGTCGGCGAGGACGGCCTGGTCCTGGCCGTGATGGCCTTCGCGCTCGCGCACCCCGTGATCGCGGCCGTGGTCGCGCTGGTGCTGATGCTGGCCGGCCTGGTCCTGCTCTGGCTGCTGATGCGGCTGGTGCGCCGCGGGTGGCGCCGGCTCAGGGCCTGGTGGGAGCGCCGTACAGGGTCGTCCGCTCCCGAACCGGCCGGCTGATCCCGGCGCCGATCTCCTCGAGCTCGGTCACGGTCTTCGCCGAGCCGTGCTCGGATCCGGCCATCCGGGAGATGGTCTCCTCCATCAGGGTGCCGCCGAGGTCGTTCGCACCGGCGTTGAGCATCGCGCGGGTGCCGTCGATGCCGAGCTTGACCCAGCTGGTCTGGATGTTGTCGATGCGGCCGTGCAGCAGGATCCGGGCCATGGCGTGCACGGCGAGGTTGTCGCGCAGGGTGGGGCCGGGGCGTGCGACGCCGGCGAGGTAGATCGGCGCGGAGGTGTGCACGAACGGGAGCGGCACGAACTCGGTGAAGCCGGTGCCGCCGCTCTCCCGGGCGGTGTCCTGGACGCGCTTGAGCACGGTGAGGTGGCCGACCCAGTGCCGCGGGTTGTCGACGTGGCCGTACATCATCGTGCTCGTGGTGGGCAGGCCGATGCGGTGCGCGGTCGAGACGATCTCGATCCAGGTGCTGGCGGGGAGCTTGCCCTTGGTGAGGACCCAGCGGACCTCGTCGTCGAGGATCTCCGCGGCGGTGCCGGGCAGCGAGCCGAGGCCGGCCTCGCGGGCCTTGATCAGGAAGTCCTCGATGGACAGGCCGGTGCGGGCGGTGCCGTTGACGACCTCCATCGGTGAGAAGGCGTGGACGTGCATGTCCGGCACCCGCTTCTTCACCGCGGCCGCGATGTCGAAGTACGCGGTCGCGGGGAGCTGGGGGTCGATGCCGCCCTGCATGCAGACCTCGGTCGCGCCGAGGTCCCAGGCCTCCTGGGCGCGGTCGGCGACCTCGTCGTAGGACAGGGAGTAGGCGTCGGCGTCGGTGCGTCGCTGGGCGAACGCGCAGAAGCGGCAGCCGACGTAGCAGACGTTGGTGAAGTTGATGTTCCTGTTGACCACGTAGGTCACGTCGTCGCCGACGGTCGCGCGGCGCAGGTCGTCGGCCAGACGGGTGACCTGGCGGAGCAGGTCGCCCTCGGCGGTCATCAGGGTCAGGGCGTGCTCGTCGGAGAGGTTGCCGGGGTCGGCCTCGGCGGCGCGCAGCGCGTCGCCCCCTTCCGCGTGGAGGACGGCGGGCGCGCCGTCGATCAGCCCGGTGCGGGCGGCCGCCTCGCCGACCGACGCCCAGTCGCCGTAGACGCTGCCGAAGTCGGTACGCCGGTCGGCCGACCGGCCCTCGGTGTCGACCGCCTCGTGCAGGTCGGTCCGGCCGGCGGACTCGAAGCCGCCGTCCGGCTCCTGCCACGGCAGCCCCACCGGACGTACGCCGGGGATGGCCAGCCCGTCGGGACCGGCCAGCGCCGCGACGTGGCCGGTGATGCGCGGGTCCAGCCAGGCCTCGCCGCGCTCGAGGGAGCCGACGACGTACTCGGGGTGGACCGTGAGCCGCGCACGCAGCTCGAACCCGCACTCGGCCGTGATCCCGCGCAGCCGCTCCAGGGAGGGCCACGGGCGCTCGGGGTTGACGTGGTCCGGGGTCAGCGGCGAGACGCCGCCCCAGTCGTCCACACCGGCGTCGAGCAGTGAGCGGCACTCGGCCAGGTCGACCAGGTTCGGCGGCGCCTGGATCCGGGCCTTCGGGCCGAGCACCAGTCGCGTCACCGCGATCGCGGCGCGGTACTCCTCCAGCCCCAGGTCGTCGGTGTGCCGCATGGCGGTGTCGGGCTTGGCACGGAAGTTCTGGACGATGACCTCCTGCACGGCGCCGTAGGCCTTCAGGGTCGCGCGCAGCGCGAAGATCGTCTCGGCACGCTCCTCGAGCGTCTCGCCGATGCCGACCAGCAGGCCGGTGGTGAACGGGATGGAGTGCCGCCCGGCGTCCTCGAGCACCCGGAGCCGGACCGCGGGGTCCTTGTCGGGCGAGCCGAAGTGCGCGAGGCCCTTGGTCTCGAACAGCCGCCGCGAGGTGGTCTCCAGCATCATCCCCATCGAGGGCGAGACCGGCTTGAGCCGGTTCAGCTCCTCCCACGACATCACGCCGGGGTTGAGGTGGGGCAGCAGCCCGGTCTCCTCCAGCACCCGGATCGCCATCGCGCGGATGTAGGCCAGGGTCGAGTCGTAGCCCTGCTCGTCGAGCCAGGCCTGCGCCTCGGGCCAGCGGTCCTCGGGCCGGTCGCCCAGGGTGAACAGCGCCTCCAGGCAGCCCAGCTTCGCGCCCTCGGCGGCGATCGCGAGGATCTCGTCGGGGGAGAGGTACGGCGCCCGCCCCTCCCGCTCGGCCTGCGCCGGCGTCTCCACGAACGTGCAGTAGTGGCACCGGTCGCGGCACAGCCGGGTGATCGGGATGAACACCTTGGGGGAGTAGGTCACGACCCCGGGTCGGCCCGCTGCCGTCAGGCCCGCGTCGCGGACCCTCGCGGCCGCCTCGGTCAGCCGGTCGAGGTCCTCACCGGTCGCCGCGAGCAGCGCGGTCGCCTCTGCGGCGTCGAGCGCGGCACCGCGCTCGGCCCGGGCGAGCGCGCGGCGGATCTGCTGGGGGGTCGGCTCACTCATCGCACCTGAGGATATCGCCCACCCGATAGAACTAGAACACGTTCCACTCCGGGATGGGCATCGTCACCCCGGCAGGCGCGCGGTGAGCCCTCCCATGTGGGCGGTGACGTCGGTGCGCTTGCCGGGGCCCGTCGTCAGCCGGAAGACGTAGGGGTGCGCCAGTCCTCGGCCGTCGCTGCCGATCAGCACGCTGCTGGAGCAGTCACCACTGACGAACGGGCAGTCGCCCGCCCCGCCGCTGCCGTTGAACGAGAGCGACTCGATGCCGGTGCGGAAGCCCGAGGGGTACAGCGCCCAGACCACGCAGCCGGCGTACTCGCTGCAGTGCGGGAGCCTCGCCCACCACAGCCGCTTCGGCTTGGCGTGCCCGCAGACGCGGGTCGTGCTGGTGACCGTCGAGCCCCAGCCGTACGTCGCCGAAAGCTTGGCCGTGATGCAGACCCGGGCGCCGCCCTCCTCGGCGTCGGCGTGGTACGTCGATCCGCTGACCGTGTCCTCCCCGTCCGGGCCCTCCACGGTGAGCGAGGTCTTCGCGTTGGCCGCCGTGGGGAGGTCGAAGCTGAAGTTCACGGCCCGGTACGCCGGGGACGCGGTGCCGGTCGGCTTCGCCACGCCGGTGCCGTAGCACTGGTCGAGGGCGTCGGCGGCGCTGTCGTGGGCCTTGCGAGCGTCGGCGTCGTCGACCCGCAGCTCGGAGGTGACGAGGACCGCGGCGACCTGCGAGCGGCCGACCTGGCCCAGGCAGCCGGTGTCGCTGACCTTCCACTGGTCGCCGACCTGCTTCTCCCAGTCGTCGGAGCAGGCGAGCAGGTCGTCGGCGAAGGTCTGGGCGTCGGCCGGCTGCCACGACCCGGTGAAGGTCCAGCCGTCGCCGTCGCGGGTGATCAGCCCGCTGTCGGCGAGCGCCTGGGAGCGGCGGTCGTGGAGCAGCCGGGTGGCCGCGCAGCTGCGTTGCGCGTCGTCGGTCCAGGACGGGCCCTTCACGCCGTCGGCGATCGCGGCCGCGGCCGCCTTGTCCTTGGCGCTGAGCGGGCCGAAGCCGAGGCGGCCGGTCGCGAACGCCCAGCCGCCGATCCCCAAGGCGATCACCAGGACCAGGGCGGTGGTGCCGCCGATGATCCAGCCCCACGGCGTGCGCCGGGACGGGGGCATCGGGGCGTGGCCGAACCCGGGTGGCATCCCCGGCGGGGGGCCGGACGGGGGGCCGGAGGGCGGACCCGGCGGCGCCGCCGGGGGCGGACCCATCGGCCGCCACTCGGGGCGTGCCGCGGTCGGCGGGGTCGGTGGGGTCGGGGGCGGCAGCGGCCGCCCTCCCGCGCCGGGCCAGATCGGTCCGTCGGGCGGGAGGGGCGGCTGCGGAGGCTGTGACCCGGACACGGGCCTGATAGTAGATCAGGTCATGCCGGCTCGGCGGCGGTCGCCGCACCCGCCACGACACTGCTCGACGCCGGGTTGGCGAGCTTGCTCGGCCACCAGATCTTGTCCCCGATGTCGAGGTTCAGCGCGGTCACGAGCACCGAGCGGACGATCCAGGTGTCCAGCAGCACCCCGAGCGCGATGGTGGTGCCGAGCTCGAGGGTGAACGTCATCGGCATGGTGGCCAGGATCGCGAAGGTCGCGGCCAGGACCAGGCCCGCTGCCGTGATCACGCCACCGGTCGAGGACAGCGCGATCAGCGACCCCTTGCGGGTGCCGTGGTTGATCGTCTCCTCGCGGACCCGGGTCATCAGGAAGATGTTGTAGTCGACCCCCAGGGCCACCAGGAACACGAACGCGAACAGCGGATAGCCCGGATCGGCGTGGTCGCGGTTGAAGAACGTCTCGAACACCAGGCTGGACAGCCCCAGTGCCGCGCCGAACGAGAGCACGACGGTGACCATCAGCAGCACCGGCGCGACCAGCGCCCGGAGCAGGCCGATCAGGATGAGCAGGACCGCGACCAGCACGATCGGGATGATCACCTTGTCGTCGCGCGCCGAGGCGTTCTTCATGTCCATCGTCACCGCGGAGGTGCCGGTGACCAGCGATCCCGGGTCGGCCGCGTGGGCCGCGGCGCGTGCGTCCTGGACGGTGCGGAAGGCCGCCTGGGAGTAGGGATCGGCGTCCATCGCGGCGACGATCAGCGCCGTGCCGTCCTTGGGCGGGCCGACGACCGCGGCCGCACCGAGACCCTGCACGTGCCCGAGCGCGGAGACCACGGCGTCGGCGCGGTCGGCCGGCGCGACGACCTGGAGCGGGTTGCTCGTGTCGGCCAGCTTGTGGTCGATGAGCAGCGCCTGGCCGGTCACCGAGTCCATCGTCTTGGTGTACTGCTGGTCGGTCGGCACGCCCGAGGTGTCCAGCCGCAGGAAGCCGAGCGCCAGGAAGCCCAGGGCGACGGCGGTGCCGATCCAGACGATGCGGGGCCGGGGCGCGATGCCGCGGCCGACCTTCGCCCAGGCGCCGTTCGCGGTCGTCTCCTCCGACCCGAAGCGCGGGATGAACGGCCAGAAGACCCAGCGCCCGAAGATCACCAGCAGCGCCGGGAGCAGGGTCACCATGACCACGAACGTGACGCCGATGGCCACCGCGTTCGCCGGGCCCATCCCGGCGGTGGAGTTGAGCTGGGCGAACAGCAGGCAGAGCATGCCCACCGCGACGGTCGCGGCCGAGGCGAGGATCGCGGGCGCGGCCCGGTGCAGCGCGAACGCCATCGCCTCGTGCCGGTCCTCGTGGCGGCGCAGCTCCTCGCGGTAGCGGGCGATCAGGAGCAGTGCGTAGTCCGTGCCGGCCCCGATCGCGAGCACGGTCACGATGAACTGGGTCTGCCCGTTGACGGTGAGGCCGGCGTACTTGGCCAGCAGGTAGAGCAGGCCCATGGACGCGCCGAGACCGGTCGCGGCGGTGATGATCGGCAGCAGCCACAGGATCGGGCTGCGGTAGGTGAACAGCAGGATGAGGACGACGACGCCGAGCGTGCCCAGGATGAGCAGGCCGTCCAGCGAGCTGAACACCGTCGAGGCGTCCGCGCTCGACCCGCCCAGCCCGGTCAGATAGGTGCTGCCGCCGGGGATGACGGCGAGCGCGTCGACCTGCTTCTTCAGGTCGGGCAGCTTCTTCCACAGCTGGTCGCCGTAGTTGACGGTGAAGTTCACGACCGCGACCTGACCGTCGGCGGACACCGCCGGGACCGGGGAGTGCGCGGCCTTCGCGGTGGCCGGGGTGATGACGTCGCTGACGCCGTCGAGGCCCGCGATCTGCTGGGCCTGCTTCTCGATGGCGGTGAAGTCGGCCTGGGTCAGGCCCGAGGCGCGGTAGTAGGCCAGCGTGGTGCCGGCGGCGTAGGGGTCCTGGAACTTCTCCAGCTTGTCCAGGGCCTTGGTGGACTCGGCGCTGGCCGGGAGCCAGGACGAGGCCTGGTTGTCCTGGACGTCGGCGAGCTTGGCGGCGAAGGAGGCCAGGCCCATGGCGATGAGCAGGCCGACGACCAGGACGACCCACTTGGTGACGGGGCCGGTGAGCTTTCCGGCGATCTGACGATGCATGTTCGGGACTCTTCCACTCAGCGGGGACATTGGCCTCGGGATTGACCCCGAGGCCGACCCTGAGATGCGCAACACCCCGGGTCGGTACTCCTACGACGTCCGAACCGGGGTGTTTGCGACATGCGGCCGAGAATTCAGCCGATCAGGAGATCCACTCCTTGACCTGCGCGATGGTCGCGGCCGGGTCGTCGGAGGCGGGGGAGACCGACAGGTTGGTGACGCCGGACTCCTTGAAGGCGGCGATCCGCTCCTGGACGTACGACGCGGGGCCGACCAGGTTGCCGGCCTCCAGCCACTCCAGCGGTACGGCGGCCTCGGCCTCCTTCTTCTTGCCCGACAGGTAGAGGTCCTGGATCTCGGAGGCCTCCTTCTCGAAGCCGTACTCGCAGGCGAGCTGGTTGTAGAAGTTCTTGTCGCGCGCGCCCATGCCGCCGACGTAGAGGGCGTAGAGCGGGCGCATGAAGTCCAGCAGCGCCTTGGTCTCCGGTCCCTCGCCGATGGCGACCATGCCGCCGGCGCAGATCTCCAGCGGCCCGAGGTCGGCCGAGCGCTTGGCCCCGCCGCGAGCGAGCGCGTCGCCCCAGACGTCCGCGGCCTTCTCGGGGTAGTAGAGGAAGGGCAGCCAGCCGTCGGCGACCTCGGCGGTCATCGCCACGTTCTTGTCACCGAGGGCTGCCACCCAGATCGGTACGTCGGCGCGCTCGGGCTTGTTGAGCAGCTTGAGCGGCTTGCCCAGCCCGAGGCCCTGGCCCTCCGGCAGCGGCACCTGGATGGTCTTGCCCTGGAAGTCGAGGCGCTCGCCGCGCAGGCCGGCGCGGAGGACCTCGATCAGCTCGCGGGTGCGGGTCAGTGGCCGGTCGTAGGGCATGCCGTGGAAGCCCTCGATCACCTGCGGTCCGGAGGCGCCGAGGCCGAGGACGGCGCGCCCGCCCGAGACGTTGTCGAGTCCCGCGGCGGTCTGGAGCAGGGCGCCCGGCGTACGGGAGTAGATGTTGAGGATGCCGGCGCCGATCTCGACCGTCTCGGTCTTCGCGGCGAGGTATCCCATCAGCGTGGGAGCATCGAATCCGTACGGCTCGGCGACCCAGATGGTGTCGAGTCCGGCCTTCTCCAGGGCAACGACCTGATCGGCCGACTCGCGGGGGTTGCCGGCGTACACCAGGGGCATCGAGAGCTTCATGGGCCCATCGTGACAGTATTACTGTCACAATCGCAACGGGACCCCAGACCGTTTGGTCCCGTACGATCTGACGCAAGAGCGATGCTGAGGAGGCACACATGGGGTACCGCGTAGCGGTCATCGGCGGCACCGGGCCGCAGGGCAAGGGCTTGGGCTACCGGTTCGCCCGGGGCGGCCACGACGTGGTCCTCGGGTCCCGCGCGGCCGAGAAGGGCGAGGCCGTCGCCGCCGAGGTCACCGAGAAGCTCGCCGGCGTCGCCGGTGCGGGCACGGTGACCGGCTCCGACAACGCGGGCGCGATCGCCTCCGCCGACGTCGTCCTCCTGGCCGTCCCGTACGACGGCCACGACGAGCTCGTCGCCTCCCTCGACCTGGCCGGCAAGACCGTGATCTCGTGCGTCAACCCGCTGGCCTTCGACAAGCGCGGCGCCCACGGCAAGGTCATCAACGGCGGCGAGGGATCGGCCGCCGAGTCGGCCCAGGAGCTCGCACCGGAGGCCACCGTCGTCGGCGCCTTCCACAACGTCTCCGCCGTCGGCCTGTGGGCCGACGAGGAGTTCCTCGACGAGGACGTCATCGTCGTCGGCGACGTGGTCGAGGCCAAGGAGGTCGCCATGGAGCTCGCCGCCAGCGTGACCGGCCGGGTCGGCATCGACGGCGGCAAGCTGCGGCTGGCCCGTCAGCTCGAGCCGTTCACCGCGGTGCTGATCTCGATCAACCGGAAGTACAAGGTGCACGCGGGCATCCGCGTCACAGGCCTCCCCGAGTGATCAGGTGACCGGGGTGATCAGGGGCGGCGCCGCCGCCCGCTGAGCACGGTCGCCACCAGGCCCGCTGCGCCCGCCACCAGCCACGGCAGGGGGAGCAGCCAGCGGGCGTGGGGCAGCTCCACCGCGTTGAGCGGCACGACGATCGCCCAGACCGCCACCAGTCCGAGGAACGCCAGGCCCATCACCAGGTGCGGGATGTGCACCGGGTGCCAGGGGGTCTCGGCGGGCGTGGCGGGCTCGTAGGTCACGGTCCCGTAGGTCTCGGGGGTCTCGGGGGCCTCGGGGGCCCCGGTCGTGGGCTCCGGAATGTCCTCGTTCATCGGGTCTCCTCGGTCCGGACCTCGATCTGGCCGAAGACCAGGTCGGTGTCGATGGTGAGCTGCGGTGCGGTGGGCCCGCCGTCGTGGCTGGCGCTGCTGGTGCCGTCGTTCTGCGCCCCGAACAGGACCGTCTCGCCGCCGCCGTCGATGGTGGCGTTCGCGGTCACGTCCAGGCCGGTCTCGGGCACGATCACCACGAGGTGCCCGACGCGGCCCTGGATGTCGAGCGTCCGGCCGTCCAGGCCCTGCAGGTCGCTGATGTCGCTGAGGTCGAGCGTGAGCTCCCCGATGCCCAGTCGGTAGCTGCTGTCCACGGCCGCGGCGGTGGTGGGCCGGTCGACGATGCGTCCGCCGTGCCAGTCACCGACCACCGAGCTCGCGAGCAGGGCGAGCAGTGCGAGCAGGCCGACGGGGATCAGGCCGCCCCCGCGGCCGAACCAGGCGCTGATCACCAGCATCAGCCCGCAGGAGCCGGCGACGACGGCCGGGTACGCCGAGTGCGGGACGTCCGCGCCCGCGAGCGCGAGGGTGATCAGGGTGCCGATGCCGAGCGCGGCGAGGGCCAGGGTGAAGCCGAACAGGACCGGGCCGCGGCGGCGCGGGTCGCGCCGGACCGGCGCCTGGTAGGCGGCGTACGCGGGGGGCGTCGACGGTGTCGACGGGGGAGGCGGTGGCGGCGGCGTGCTGGCCTGGCCGTACGTGACGGGCGCGTCCGGCGCGGGCGCCGACCAGCGCCGGTGCCCGGAGTGGGAGACGACGCCGAGGACGACCAGCGCGATGACCGCCAGCGGCCACGGGAAGTGCCACTGGCCGACCGAGTCGCCGATCGCGGCCAGCGCCGAGCAGCCCGCCACGATCCACAGCGCGACGTTGCGGCTGCGGTCGTCGAGCGGGATCCGCGCCCGCGCGGAGGTGTCCGCGGGGACCAGCAGCCAGCACGCGACGTAGAACAGCAGGCCACCGCCGCCGAAGAACACCATCACCACCAGCGCGATGCGGACGACGAGGGGATCGATGTCGAGATGGCGGGCGATGCCGCCCGCGACACCGGCGATCTTGCGGTCCGCGGTGCTGCGGCGCAGCCGGGCGAGGTCGCGCATCTGCTCGCCGGTCACCCGGGGACCCGCGGTCTGCGGCTCCTCGGTGGTGCTGCCGTTCGGTGGAGTGGTCATGCCTCAACCCTCGGGTCTGGTGGGGCTCGGAGGCTATCGGGGACAGCCCTGATCCTGGCCCCGTCCACCCTCACCGGGCTCAGGGTGGGGTCAGGGTTCTTCCCGCTGCCGGCGGGCTCCGCGCTGTGTGACGATGGATCCATCATGACCACGACCCACCCGGCCGCCCCGCCTCACGGCGTACGCCGCGCCTACCGCGACCTGGACGGTCAGGTCGCCGGTGGCGTCGCGTCGGGGCTGGCGGTCCACCTCGGCGTACCGGTCCTGTGGGTGCGGGTCTTCTTCGTCCTCGCCACCGCCTTCGGCGGCGCCGGCCTGGCCCTGTACGCCGCCTTCTGGCTGTTGCTGCCCGGCCGCCGCCCCGACGAGGAGGCCCCCGGCCTGGCCAGCGCCCGGCGCGGCGGCCGCCGCCCCGGCCGGCTGGAGCGGCTCGGCGACGTCGGCCCCGTCGTCGTGCTCGGCGCGCTGGCGATCGGCGCGCTGTTCGTCGCCCAGGCGATCTTCGGCTCCGGATGGTTCCTGTGGCCGCTCGCGATCGGCCTGGTCGGCGTCGGGCTGCTGTGGCGGCAGGCCGACGAGGCGCAGCGCGAGCGCTGGCTCGACGCGTCCGGGCGCGTGGACCTGGTCCGGATCGTGGTGGGCGACGGCGGCTGGGCCTCCTGGGCGCGCCTCGGCGCCGGGCTGGCACTGCTGCTGTCCTCGGGCGTGCTGATGCTGGTGCTGCGCGGTGGATCGGTCGCCGTGATCCGCGACGTCAGCATCGCGCTGGCGCTCGGGCTCGGCGGCCTGGCCCTGGTCGTCGGCCCGTGGGCCCGCCGGCTCGCGATCGAGCTCGGCGACGAGCGCTCCGAGCGGGTGCGCACCCAGGAGCGTGCTGACGTCGCCGCCCATCTGCACGACTCGGTGCTGCAGACCCTCGCCCTGATCCAGAAGAACCCCGCCGACGCGGCCCGGCTCGCACGCGCCCAGGAGCGCGACCTGCGGTCGTGGCTGTTCGAGACCGAGAGCCAGTCCGGCACCACCGTCGCCGGCGCACTGCGCGCGATGGCCGCCGAGATCGAGGACGCGTACGGCGTGCACGTCGACGTGGTCGCCGTCGGCGACCTGCCGATGGAGGAGACCGTGCGCCCGATCGTGCAGGCCGCCCGCGAGGCGGTCACCAACGCGGCCAAGCACGCCGGCGTCGGGCGCGTGGACGTGTACGCCGAGCTGGCCGCCGGGTCGGCCGAGGTGTTCGTCCGCGACCGCGGCGTCGGCTTCGACCTCGGCGCGGTCGCCGAGGACCGGCGCGGGGTGCGTGGGAGCATCGTGGACCGGATGGAGCGGCACGGCGGCACCGGCGAGGTGCGGTCGACGGCCGGCGAAGGCACCGAGGTCCGGTTGCGGCTCTCGGTCGGCGAGGGGGAGCGATGAGCGGCATCAGGGTCGTGGTGGTCGACGACCACGCGATGTTCCGGCGGGGCGTGGCCGCCGAGCTGGCCGGCGGCGCGGGACGCGTCGAGGTGGTCGGCGAGGCAGCCGACGTGGACGAGGCGGTGGCCGTGATCGCGGCGACGTCGCCCGCCGTCGTACTCCTCGACGTGCACCTGCCTGGCGGCGGCGGCGTCGAGGTGATGCGGAAGGTCGGGCACGAGGGGCCGCGGTTCCTGGCGCTCTCGGTCTCCGACGCCGCCGAGGACGTCATCGGCACCATCCGCGGCGGGGCCCGCGGCTACGTCACCAAGACCATCACCGGACCCGAGCTGGTCGACGCGATCGCCCGGGTCGCCGACGGCGACGCGGTGTTCTCGCCCCGGCTCGCCGGGTTCGTGCTGGACGCGTTCGCGGGCTCGGGCGTCACGCCGGACCTCGCGGCCGTCGACGAGGACCTCGACCGGCTCACCGAGCGCGAGCGCGAGGTCATGCGGCTGATCGCGCGCGGCTACTCCTACCGGGAGGTCGCCGGCGAGCTGTTCATCTCGATCAAGACCGTCGAGACCCACATGTCCTCGGTGCTGCGCAAGCTGCAGCTCTCCTCGCGCCACGAGCTCGCGCGCTGGGCCTCGGACCGCAAGCTCCTGTGAGGCGGCTCGTCCCTGCGGTGGGCCTGGTGCTCGCGCTCGCGGGCTGCGGGGGTACGCCGGAGGCCACGCCGCGGCCCAGCCCGCACCCGCATCGCAGCACCTCCCGGCCGACCTCGGCCCCGACCCCGACCCCGACCGCGACCCCGACCTCGACGCAGGCCGGCGGGCCGGCGTACTCGACCTGGGTGCGGGGCGCGCACCCGCTCCCGCTCACCTCCGCCGGGTACGGCGTGGTGCGGCCGACCCCACCCTCGCTGCGCAACCGCCGCTACGCCACCGTCGACGTGCTGCCCGCCCCCACCGACGGCCGCTACCACGCCACGATCGGGCCGATCACGCCCTCGATCCGGGAGCGGATGGGCGCCACCTGGTCGCCGTCGTGCCCGGTGCCGCTGTCCGGGCTGCGCTACCTGACGATGACCTTCCGCGGCTTCGACGGCGCCGCGCACACCGGCGAGATGGTGGTGAACGCGCGCGTCGCCCGGGGTGTGGTCTCGGTCTTCCGCAAGCTGTACGCCGCCGGCTTCCCCATCGAGGAGATGCGTCTCCCGACCACGGCCGACCTGACCGCGCACCCGACCGGCGACGGCAACAACACCGCCTCCATGGTGTGCCGGGCCGCGCGCGGCCTGTCGGTGTGGTCGGCGCACGCCTACGGCCTGGCCATCGACCTGGACCCCTTCGACAACCCCTACCAGCGCGGCGACGTGGTGCTGCCCGAGCTCGCATCGGCGTACCTGGACCGTGGGTGGGTGCGCCCGGGGATGGTCGAGCCCGGCTCCGTCGCAGTCCGCGCCTTCGCCGCCATCGGCTGGTCGTGGGGCGGGGACTGGCACTCGCTCAAGGACTACGAGCACTTCACCGCCACCGGAAGGTGAGGTGCGTCGGAGGTCGGCCGTAGGCTGGTCCCAGCATGAGTGATTCGCCGCAGCTGCCCGGGTTCGAGCACCTCCTCACCGCCGCGCCGGCCGCGGAGGAGGCGCGTACGACGAGGCGCGGCCCGACCGCCGACGAGCTCCTCGCGGGTCTCAACGAGCCGCAGCGCGAGGCGGTCGTCCACGCCGGCGTACCTCTGCTCGTGGTGGCGGGGGCGGGCTCGGGCAAGACCCGCGTGCTGACCCGCCGGATCGCGTGGCTGATCCAGGAGCGCAAGGCCCACCCGGGGAGCATCCTGGCGATCACCTTCACCAACAAGGCCGCCGCGGAGATGAAGGAGCGGGTCGCCGAGCTGGTCGGCGGCCGCGCCAAGATCATGTGGGTCTCGACCTTCCACTCCGCCTGCGTCCGGATCCTGCGCAAGGAGGCCGAGCACCTCGGCTACGAGCGGGTCCGGTCGAACTTCTCCATCTACGACACCCAGGACCAGAAGCGGCTGATCGCCCTGGTCTGCAGCGACCTCGAGCTCGACCCGCGCAAGTTCCAGCCCGGCCCGGTGCTGCACCAGATCAGCAGCTACAAGAACGAGCTGCGCGACCCCGACGAGGTCCGCAAGGACGCGCGCAACGGCTTCGAGGAGGCCTACGCCAAGGCCTACCGACTCTACCAGCGGCGGCTGCGCGAGGCGAACGCCTTCGACTTCGACGACCTGATCATGGAGACCGTCCGGCTGTTCCAGACCAAGCCCGGCATCCGCGAGACCTACCGGCGCCGGTTCCGGCACCTGCTGGTCGACGAGTACCAGGACACCAACCACGCGCAGTACTCCCTGATCCACCAGCTCTGCGGCCAGAGCCTGGAGGAGCACGACGGCCCCGACGCGGTCCCGCCCGCGGAGCTGATGGTGGTCGGCGACGCCGACCAGTCCATCTACGCCTTCCGCGGCGCCGACATCCGCAACATCATGGACTTCGAGAAGGACTTCCCGGACGCCCGCACCATCAAGCTGGAGCAGAACTACCGCTCCACCCAGACCATCCTCAGCGCCGCCAACGCCGTCATCGACCGCAACGAGGGCCGGCGGGCGAAGCGGCTGTGGTCCGACGCCGGGGACGGCCCCAAGATCGTCGGGTACGTCGGCGATACCGAGCACGACGAGGCGCGCTTCGTCTCCAACGAGATCGACACGCTGACCGACGGCGACGCCGGCCTGCGCGCCGGCGACGTCGCGGTCTTCTACCGCACCAACGCGCAGTCCCGGGTCTTCGAGGAGATCTTCATGCGCACCGGGATGCCCTACAAGGTCGTGGGCGGGGTGCGCTTCTACGAGCGCCGCGAGGTCCGCGACGCGCTGGCCTACCTGCGGGCGCTGGTCAACCCCGACGACCAGGTCAGCATGCGCCGGATCCTCAACACCCCCAAGCGCGGGATCGGCGACCGCGCGGTGCTGGCGATCACCCAGCTCGCCGACCGCGACCGGATCACGTTCTGGGAGGCCCTGCAGCGTGCCGACCGGGCGCCCGGTCTCGCGACCCGCAGCCAGAAGAGCATCGAGGGCTTCGTCGCCGTCATGACCGAGCTGATGCAGCTGGTCGAGGCGGGCGAGCGGCCGGACGTGGTGCTGGAGACCGCGCTGGACCGCTCGGGCTACCTCAAGAGCCTCGAGGAGTCCGACGACCCGCAGGACGAGAGCCGGATCGAGAACCTCGCCGAGCTGGTGGCGGTGGCCCGCGAGTTCGCCGAGGACCCCATCGCCGCGCCGTCGGCCGACCCGTCCGATGTCGACGCCGGCCTGGTCGAGCCCGGCCTCGCCGACTTCCTGGAGCGGGTGGCACTCGTCGCCGACAGCGACCAGATCCCCGATGCCCCCGAGGACGGCGCCGATCCCGACGCCCCGCCGGACACCGGGATGGTCACCCTGATGACCCTGCACACCGCGAAGGGCCTGGAGTTCCCGGTCGTCTTCCTCACCGGCATGGAGGACGGCGTCTTCCCGCACTCCCGCGCGCTCGGCGATCGCCCCGAGCTCGAGGAGGAGCGCCGCCTGGCGTACGTCGGCATCACCCGCGCCCGCCAGCGCCTCTACGTCTCCCGCGCGGTGGTCCGCTCGGCCTGGGGCGCGCCTGCGCACAACCCGGCGTCGCGCTTCCTCGGCGAGCTCCCGGTCGACCTGGTCGACTGGCGGCGTACCGAGGCCGACCAGGCGCGCTGGGCGCGCCCCACCTTCGCCAGCGACCGCGGTGAGTACGCCGGACAGCGACTCGGCTCGCCCACGGCCGCCGGCCGTCGCAACTTCTCCACGGCCGCGGTCCGCGCCGACGCCGCCGCCAAGGCCAAGCCCTCGCGCCCCATCCCGAGCCTGGAGCCGGGGGACCGGGTCACCCACGACTCCTTCGGCCTCGGCACGGTCGTCGCCGTCGAGGGCATGGCGGAGAAGTCCGTCGCCTCGATCGACTTCGGCAGCGAGGGCGTCAAGCGCCTGTTGTTGCGCTACGCCCCCGTCGAGAAGCTGTAGCGCCGAGCGTCAGATCTCGCCGAGCGCGCAGGCTTGCCGCCAGACCAAGGCCGGACCTACGGAAGTCAACTGCGAGCGCGGCAGCGTGGCGCCGCAGGCGCCGAGGCCGAGCGCGGGCCGGACGGGAGCGCAGGGAGCGCCAGCGACCGGAGCGAGCGGCCGGACCAAGTGAGGCGAGAGCGCCGATCAGCGGCGACACGCTCGCGCCAACAAGGGGTCGTGTCAGATGAGTCTTCTACTGATTGGCATCCGGTGAGATCCCGTGCTCGACGAACGCGGGGTCCGGGTCCACCGGGTCGCCGCCACCGGGGCGGACCTCGATGTGGACGTGCGGGCCGGTGGTGTTGCCGGTGGAGCCGACGTACCCGATGACCTGGCCCTGGGTGACGTGCTCGCCGGGCTTGACGTTGAAGGCGACCTGGTGCGCGTACCAGATCTCGGTGCCGTCATCGAGGGTCTCGACGGTCTTGTTGCCGTAGGAGCCGTCCCACGCGGCGGAGGAGATCACGCCGTCGGCGATCGCGTGGATCGGGGTGCCGGTCGGGCAGGCGAAGTCGAGGCCGGTGTGGCACGAGGACCACAGGCCCGAGCACTGACCGAAGCGGGCGGTCAGGTGGTAGACGCCGGCGTCGATCGGCAGGATCCAGCGGTTGGCGGCGATCTGCGCGGCCTTCTTCTCGGCGTCCTTGGCGAGCGCGCCGAGGGCCGAGTTGCGCTGTGCCGAGACGCGCTCGGCCTCGCTGACCAGCTCAGTGTCGGTGGCGCCCTGCAGGGTCTGCCGGTCGGAGTCGCGGCTCACGGTCTGCAGCCGGTTGCCGCCCAAGGTGCCGGTGCCGAACGAGCCGCTGAGGGCGTTGGGCGCGGCGAACGCGGTCTGCTGGCTGGCCAGGCCGGTGTTGGCGGTGCCGACGGCGCCGCCGATGGCGACGACGAGGGTGGCCGCGCCGACCAGGACCGGTGCGGACGGGAGGCCCTTGAAGAGCGACTTGCGGGTGCCGGCGTGGGCGACGGCGCGGCGCTTGCCGTTGACGACCGGCAGCTCGCCGGTCGCCGCCATCAGCTCGTGCTTGCTGAGCAGGGGGATCTCGACGGTCGGCGACGGCGACACCGAGGAGGTACGCCGCACGGCGGGCTCCACGAACAGCGGGTCGGCGAGCAGCGGCGCGGTGACCGCTGGGGTCTCACCCGTCGTCGGAGCGGCGTCGACCGGGCGGGCGGCGACCCGGCGACCGACGTACGGCTGCGCGGGTGCGGTGGAGTCGACCGAGACGGCTGCCCGACGCTTGCCGGGTTCGGCTCGGTGGTTTCCCATACTCGATCTGCTCCTGGTCGGCTTCGTCTGGTTCGCTCAGCCGCGGCGAGGTGGCCGCGAGGTGAACATTCCTTCTCAAGATCCGGAGCGACGATACCCGGGGTTGCGTCGCCAGCCGAATCCTAGGGGTCCAGCGGTGAGGCCGTGAGGGAACCTGCCATTTCGTGTAACCCGGGTCACGTACCGAGGGGTAGCCCTCGTCGTACGCCGCGAGCGCGACTAGGGTGCCCGAGGACGTGTGCCGCCTTCTGGGCTGCGCGCCCGACTCCTACACGGCGGGTCTCAACCCCGGTGAGCCACGAACCTCGCCGCGCCCGCACAAAAAGATGAGGACTGATCAGTGGACCTGATGGAGTACCAGGCGAAGGAGCTCTTCGCCAAGCACGGTGTGACCACCACACTCGGCAAGGTCGTCGAGACCGCCGAGGACGCGAAGGCAGCCGCCGAAGAGATGGGCTTCTGCGTCGTCAAGGCGCAGGTCAAGGCCGGCGGTCGCGGCAAGGCGGGCGGCGTCAAGCTCGCCAAGACCCCCGACGACGCCTTCGAGGCCGCCAGCGCGATCCTCGGCATGGAGATCAAGGGCCTCACGGTCAACCGGGTCCTCGTGACGCCGGCGACCCCGCCGCAGGAGGAGTACTACTTCTCGTTCCTGCTCGACCGCGCGAACCGGCAGTACCTCTGCATCGCCTCGGTCGAGGGTGGCGTCGAGATCGAGGAGGTCGCCAAGACCAACCCCGACGCCGTCAAGAAGATCGCCATCGACCCCGGCAAGGGCGTCGACGCGGCCAAGGCCCGTGAGATCGCCACCGAGGCGGCGTTCCCGGAGCCGGTCTTCGAGCAGGCCGTCACCATGATCGAGAACCTCTACAAGGTCTTCGTCGAGGAGGACGCGACCCTGGTCGAGGTCAACCCGCTGGCGCGCCTGGAGGGCGACAAGCTGGAGGCCCTCGACGGCAAGGTGTCGCTGGACGACAACGCCTCCGAGGTGCGTCACCCCGACCACGAGCAGTTCGAGATCCGCGAGGAGGCCGACCCGCTCGAGGCGAAGGCCAAGGACTTCGGCCTCAACTACGTCAAGCTCGACGGCTCGGTCGGCATCTGCGGCAACGGCGCGGGTCTGGTCATGAGCACCCTCGACGTCGTCGCGTACGCCGGCGAGGCCCACGGCGGCGTGAAGCCGGCCAACTTCCTCGACATCGGCGGTGGCGCCAACGCCCAGGTGATGGCGAACTCGCTCGACGTGATCCTCAACGACCCGCAGGTCAAGAGCGTCTTCGTCAACGTCTTCGGTGGCATCACCGCGTGCGACGAGGTCGCCAACGGCATCAAGGGCGCGCTCGAGATCCTCGGCGACAAGGCGACCAAGCCGATCGTCGTCCGTCTCGACGGCAACAACGTGGACGCCGGTCGCGCGATCCTGAACGACCTGAACCACCCGCTGGTCACCCAGGTCGACACCATGGACGGCGCGGCCGACAAGGCCGCCGAGCTGGCGAACGCCTGAGGGGACTGAGAGAGACATGAGCATCTACCTCAACAAGGACAGCAAGATCATCGTCCAGGGCATGACCGGCGGCATGGGCTCCAAGCACACCGCCCTCATGCTCGACGCCGGCGCCCAGATCGTCGGTGGCGTCAACGCCCGCAAGGCCGGCACGACCGCCGAGATCGGCGGCCAGGAGCTGCCCGTCTTCGGCTCGGTCGCGGAGGCCATGAAGGAGACCGGCGCCAACGTGTCGGTCCTCTTCGTGCCGCCGGCCTTCACCAAGGACGCCTGCATCGAGGCCATCGACGCCGAGATCCCGCTGATGGTCGTCATCACCGAGGGCGTCCCGGTCCAGGACACCGCCGAGGTGTGGTCCTACCTGCAGGGCAAGAGCACCCGGATGATCGGCCCCAACTGCCCGGGCATCATCTCCCCGGAGGAGTCGCTCGCCGGCATCACGCCGCACACCATCGCGGGCAAGGGCCCGATCGGTCTCGTCTCCAAGTCGGGCACGCTGACCTACCAGATGATGTACGAGCTGCGGGACTTCGGCTTCACCACCGCCATCGGCATCGGTGGTGACCCGATCATCGGCACCACCCACATCGACGCCCTCCAGGCCTTCGAGGACGACCCGGAGACCAAGGCGATCGTGATGATCGGCGAGATCGGCGGCGACGCCGAGGAGCGCGCGGCGGCGTACATCAAGGACCACATCACCAAGCCGGTGGTCGGGTACGTCGCGGGCTTCACCGCTCCCGAGGGCAAGACCATGGGCCACGCCGGCGCCATCGTGTCCGGCTCCTCGGGCACCGCGCAGGCGAAGAAGGAGGCCCTCGAGGCCGTCGGCGTGAAGGTGGGTAAGACGCCCTCCGAGACCGCCGAGCTGATGCGTGAGGTCATGAAGAACCTCTGATCGACCGGTATCGCCACGAAGGCCCGTCCCTGCGGGGGCGGGCCTTCGTGCGTCCTCAGGACAGCCGGTCGGCGATCGACACCGTCAGCCCGCCGGCGATGAACGCGGCGATGGTGACGGCCAGCGCGACCGGAGGGATGACCGGGATGAGGCGGCGTACGCCGGTGACGGGTGCCGCCGCTCCGTGGTGCTCGTGGGTGAGCGCGTGGCCCTTGCCCCGCCGCAGCAGGTGGCGGTTGACGGGGAAGGCCGCGGCGAACGCCACCACCAGCGAGATCGGCATCCCGATCCAGAACGTCGGGTTGGTGAGTCCGGCGTTCATCGCGCCCGGGATCACGGTCATCACGACGTTGTCGACGACCTCCATCGTCGCGATGGACAGGGTGTCCGCGGCGAGCACGAGGCCCAGGGCCGCAGCCGGCGCGAGTCCGCTGCGCAGCAGCGGGAGCGTCGACAGCGTGTAGCCGAAGGCGAACGCGAGCGCGATCGAGAGGATCACGGTGCCGGCGTTGGACATTCCGGTCGCGGTGCCGACGATCAGGCCGAGCACCTCGCCGATCGCGCAGCCCGTCAGGCAGTGCAGGGTCGCGGCGGCGGCCATCGCGTTGATGCCACTGCGCTGGTGGTCGTGCTGGTGGTGGTCGTGCTGGTGGTGGTCGTGCTCGGACACGGGTCCCTCCTCGGTGAGGTGTCGCCGGTCCGAACCATATACCCCCTAGGGGTATTCCTCACTCGAAGCAGGTCTGGCGGTCCCGGCGCAGGATCACGACGCTCACGTGCCGGTGGTCGACGTCGATCTCGTACCAGTCCCCGGCGCCGGCCGGCGCCCGGAAGATGCCCGAGCTGTGGCCGGGCTCGGCGACGCCGTACGGAGTGAGAGCGGGGTAGAGGTGGCGCAGCCGGGCGGCGGAGCTGCCGAGCCGCAGGCCCTCGCTGGTCCGCATCCCCCTGCCGAGGAAGATCGCCATCAGGCCGTCGGCCCGGCTCAGGCACAGCCCGGCGTCGGGGTGTCCGGCGAGGTGGGTGCCGCGCGAGCCGTCGGCGACCTGTCCGGTGGCCCGGGCGTCCCGGTAGCTCATCCCGAGGGTCAGCGGGCCGTAGCCGGTCGGACCGAGGACCGCGGCGTGGGTGGAGGCGGCCGGCGTCACCGCCGGAGCCGTGGCGGGTGGGTCGGCAGGCGCCGACGTCGGCGTGGAGCCGCAGCCGGAGAGCATCGTGGCGGCGGCGAGGGTCGTGGCCCCGAGGGCGGTGGTCAGCTTGTTCATACCCGAACAGACGCCCGGCCCGCCCCGCTTGTTGCGGGACGGGCCGGGGTTCTTGCGCTCCGTATCAGCAGCCGGCCTCGGTGAAGGCGCACATCGCCGCGATCGAGTCGGACGCCTCCCTCTCCATGCTCCGGGTGTCCATCGGGATGGAGTTCTTGTCGCCCTCGTTGTTGTGGCTGAGGATGAGGACGCCCAGACCCACCCGGATGACCTCGACGTCGGAGATCGCGATGGCAGGGTGGCCGTTGTAGGTGTAGTACGCCGCGGCCAGCCAGGAGTCTCCGCTGGTGGTGGTCCGGGTCACGTCCGTGTGCAGGACGTAGCCCGGGGGCTGGGAGGGCTCCGACGGGCAGGCCCGATAGAGGTCGGCGATCGCCTTGGTCGCGGCTGCCGCGGCGTCGGCGTCGACGTAGGTCATCAGGGTCGCGTCCCGGCTGTCCTCCGGGTTGTGGAAGCCCGCCGAGAGCCGATCGACGTACGCCGGCCACGGCAGCGTCGTGCCGCAGGCGCTCAGCTCGGGGATCTTGCGGGTCCTGCTCGGCGCGATCCTGCTGTCGGGGCCCTCGGGCTGGTCGTCGGTCCACCCGCTGTCGATGGGGAAGTCGGCCGGGATCGTGGTCGTGGGGTAGCTGACGGTCCCGCCCGAGGTCGCGGGTGCGGCCGGCGGGCTGGCGGCGTCGGTCGGCGCCGCCGCCGGCGTACCGGAGACCAGCCGCTGGGCGGCCACCGGCACCTCCTCGTCGGTGGTGGTGATCGCGGTGGTGTCGTAGTCGCGGAGCAGGGCGTTCTGGGTGAGCACCCCCACGCGGTCGCCGTCGACGATGATGCTCACGTCGACGTACCAGGTCAGGTCGGTGCGGCCGCTCACGTCGAACTGGCTGCCCGGGTAGGCGTCGGCCGGCCCGTAGTGCGCCGTCATCTGCTCAGCGGTGCCGGTGGTCCCGGTCGGCACGTCCTTCCAGGTGCCGGGCGTGTACGACGTGGAGCCGCTCGGTGAGCAGTGGTCGTACCAACCCTTGATGGTCGCCGCCGCGGCGCTCGCCTGCGCGGGGGAGCCGTACTGGGTGACGACCTCGTCGAGGTAGGTGTCCGACGGCTCGCCGGTCTCGTCGGAGTGCGCGTTCCAGTCGCGCTCGAAGCCGGCCGAGAACCCGCCGAGCGTCGGATACGGCGCGCCCTCGCACGCGGTGGACCGTTGCTGCGTGCTGACCGGCTCGTCGTAGTTCTGCACCCACGACAGGCCCTTCATGAAGGACACGTCCGAGGTCGTGACCAGGTTGGCCGTGCTCAGGGCGGGCGCGGTGGGCGTGGGGTTGGTGTCCTTGGCGACGTGGGAGTCGTGGTCGCCGGCGTTCAGGCTCAGCGGTACGACGACGGCGGCCACCGCGAGCGCGGCCACCCCGGTCTTCAGCGCGTTGCCGCGGCGGCGCATGCGGTCGCCGCGGCGGCGGATCTCGGCAGCGGTCAGCATGGGTGCTCCTTCGACCTCGGAGCGGAATCGGTCGAGCTGCTCCAGCGGGTCAGACATGGGTCACTCCTCCCGTGATGCCGCCTGCCTCATCGCTGAGCAGGGCGGCGAGAGCGGTGCGGCCGCGGCTGAGCCGGGCCTTGATGGTTCCTTCGGGACAGCCGACCTCGGCAGCGACCTGCTGCACGGGGAGGTCGGCGATGTGGTGCAGCACCAGGGCCTGGCGCTGCGCCTCCGGCAGCTGGCGCAGCGCCGCGACCAGCGCGACGTGCGACGGGTCGATCTCCGGGGTGACCCCGGGCGACCCGAGCGCCCGGTCGGGTGGTCGTTGCGCCGTACGACGTCGTCGCCAGCGGCTCACCGCGAGCCGGTACGCCGTCGTCCGCACCCACGCCTCCGGGTACTCCGTCTTCGCCAGCCGGCGGCGATGGGCCCAGGCCCTGGCGAACGCCTCCTGGACGCACTCGGTGGCCTCGTCGGCGTCACCGATCATCGCGTAGACCTGCGCGGTCAGTCGTCGGAACGACGCCGCATAGAACTCGTCGAACTCATGCTCATCCACCACATGCCCCCTCTCGGGCTCCCGGACCTGGTGTGTCAGGGATGGATACGCCTCACGCGGGCCCGGGGTTGCATGTCAGGTTGCATGACAGGTGCTCGTCAGTACGCCGGCAGCTCGGTGATCCGCTCCAGGGCCCGCTGCGCGAGGGCCACGAAGTCGGGGTCGCGCATCCGGGCGCCCTTGGCGGACACGTAGATCAGCTGCGACAGGGCGCCGCCGGAGCGGACGATCGCGACGTCGTACTCGACGCTGCGGTTGCCGGACAGCTCGGTGCTCATCCGCCACACGTGCAGGTCGGTGCGGGCGCCGTGGTGGTGCTGGAGCTCGACGACGTCGGTGCCCATGCCGGTGTTCAGGCTGGGGCAGCGCGTGAGCTGGTGGGCCATCTTCGTGGTGAACGCGCGCGCCTGGCGGATCGGGAGCGCGCCGACCACCTGGGTGAGACCGGTCTGCTTGGGCAGGTCGCTGCCCACGAACACGAAGCTGCGGGTCTGGTTGGCGTGGATGGGGGTGGCGGCGTACGACTTCACCAGCTGGACGACGTCGCAGCCGAGCACGTCGGTGTCCTCGCGGCCCGCGGTGACCCGCTTCGGGATGGTGCCGACCAGGCGGCCGTGGTCGGTGCCGACCGCCGGCAGGTCGATCTCGGAGAGGAACGCCGCGTGGTGCCCGATCGGGAAGGCCGGCGCATCGCCCACCCGGATCCGGCCGGGGGCGCAGGCGCCGCCGCCGGGCAGCGTGCAGAGCTGGTCGACGGCGGTGCCGAGGAGGGTCGCGACCCCGTCGCGGTCGGCCCGCTGCGGCACGACGGTGCTCCGCAGCGACGTCATCGTCGTGAACTGCCCCGTCCGGGCCACGCCCACGACGTAGGTCGCGCTCGGCGCGGTCGTGCGCAGCACCACGACCGCGGACTCGTCGCCGAGGCCCTTGACCGTGCCGGTGCTGACCAGGTGGGTCTGCGGCAGCTTGGTGATGTCCTGGTCCTTGGCCGGCTCGCAGGCCGTGAACCAGGACAGCGCCCGCGTGTAGGCGCGCTGCGAGGCGGTGGTGGAGGTGGACGCCTCCGAGGACTGCAGGTACGTCGCCTGCCGTGGTCCGGCGGTGTGGAAGCGGCGGACCAGGGCGGCCGTGCCGTGCGGATCGGCGTACCGCGTGGTCTGACAGGGCTGGACCAGGCCGTTTCCCGTGGAGTTGTCGGTGGTGCTGTCGAGGGTCCAGCCCTTGCCGCCGAGGGTCTTCGTGACGGACGCGGCGGTGAGCAGGCTGCCGGCGGGCAGGTCGACCTCGGTGCCCCGGTCGTTCCCGGCCGCGGCGAGCTTGCGGGCCTCGCGGTCCAGCGATGGGCGCAGGCCGTTGCCGTCGGTCACGACCGCTCCCGCCGCCGCGAAGACGGCGACCGCGGCGGTGGCGCCGATCAGCGTGTGCGCCCGGCGGCGGGCGCCACCGGCCCGCCGGATGATGGTGATCCGCGGCCAGGTGACGGTGCCGGTGAGCGACTCGAGGTCGACCAGGACCTGGTGGATGCCGGTCGTCGGGATCTGCCGGTCGTGGGCGAACAGCGCGGCGCCGGCGGCGAGCTCGCGCTCCGCGGTCTCGATCGGTACGCCGATCTCGCGCGCCGCCTGCGCCATGTCGACGCCCGCGAGCTGGGTGAGGATGACCGCCTTGCGCTGGGGGAGCGAGATCTCCCCGAGCGCCTCGAGCGTGGCGCGCACCTCGTCGTCGCCCTCCTTGCGCCGCGCCCACGGGCGCGCCGAGCGCCGGCGCAGCCCGAACCGGTAGGCGTAGGAGCGCACCACGTCCTCGGGGCGCTCCTGGCGGGCGATCTTGCGCCAGTGGTGCCAGGCCACGACGTACGCGTCGCGGACCGCGCTGCGAGCGGCGGTCAGGTCGCCGGTGAGCGCCAGGGTCTGGACCAGCAGCCGGTCGCGGGAGTCACGGTAGAAGTCGTCGAAGGCGTGCGCGCGCTCGCCGTACGCCGTCCGCGCCGCGCGCACGCGGCCCTTCCGGGCGGGGGTCTCGGTGCCGTTGGGGGTGCTGTCCGGGCCGCTGGGAGGGGGCGTCGCTGCGTCGGTCATGGCCGGTCCACGGTACGGCATCAGGTGCTCCCGGCGCCGGTCGGCGTGGCGGCGTCGAAGCGGCCGGGTGGGCGTTCATCATGGAAGGGCCATGACGTCGCTGCCCTCGCCGCTCACCCGCGCACTGGCCCGCAAGGACCGCTCCGAGTCCGACCTGCGGGCCGATCTCGCGACCCGCCGCCCGCTGGTCCCGACCGCGGTGCTGGGCGGGGCGGTCGCGGCCCTCGCGCCCCTGCTGGTGGCGCTCGCGGTCGGTGTCGTCGGCTGGTTCCTGACCGACGCCGGCGCGGACGGCACGCCGCGGGGCGCGCTGCGGGTCGGCGCCTTCGGCTGGCTGATGGCGCACGGCTCCGGGGTGGACGTGCAGGGCGCGCGGATCACCGCGATCCCGCTCGGCGTCACGCTGCTGGTCGCCTGGGCGATCTGGCGGGTCGGCCACCGGGTCGGGGAGTCGATCTCCGGCCACGGCCCGGACGCCCAGCGCATCGCCGACGGCGCGCGTGACCTCACCGTGCCGCTGGTCGGCCTGCTCTTCACCGTCGGGTACGTCGTGTCCGCGGTCCTGGTGTGCACGATCAGCTCGACCGCCAGCAGCGCCCTCGACACCCCGCGGGTCGTCGGCTTCTCGATCGTGCTCTGCGCGCTGGCCGGCGTCCCGGCCATCGCGCGCGGCTCCGGGCGCGCAGCAGTGTGGGTCGGCGGCGTGCCGCTCGGCGTACGCGTCGTGGGGCGGCTGGTCCGGACCCTGCTGACCTGGTGGCTCGTGCTGTCCGCGCTGCTGCTCGCGATCGCCTTCGTCGTCGACTTCGCGACGGCTGCCAACATCACCTCGCAGATGCACGTCGACACGTTCGGGGACTTCGTCGTCCTGCTCCTGGTGGTCGCGAGCGTGTTGCCGAACGCCGTCCTCTTCTCCAGCAGCTACCTGCTCGGCCCCGGCTTCTCGGTCGGCGGTGGCACGGCCGTGTCCCTGACCTCGGTCACCCTCGGCCCGTTGCCGCTCTTCCCGCTGCTCGCCGCGCTTCCCGACACCGGCCCCACCCCGCTGTGGGTGCGCTGGCTGATGGCGGCCCCCGTGCTCGTCGCCTTCGTGGCGTCGGCCCGCGTGCACCGCCTGCACCCCGCCGCGAGCTGGGACCAGGCCGCCATCCGCGGCTGTGCGGGCGGGCTGCTCGCCGGGTTGGCCCTCGGCCTGGTGAGTGTGTTCGCCGGGGGAGCGGTGGGCCCCGGCCGGATGCGCGACGTCGGCCCCGACGCGTTCGGCGTGCTGCTCAGCGCGATGGCCGCCTTCGGCATCGCGGCGCTGCTGGGCGCGGTCGCCATGTGGTGGTGGCAGGACCGCGGCTCCGCGCAGGTCGGTGGGCTCTGGGCCCGTCGCCCTTTCCGTGGCTGAGGGCCGTCTCTCCTAGGATCAGCGCCTGTGAGCGCGCGCATCGTCGTCCTGGTGTCCGGTGGCGGCACGAACCTGCAGGCCCTGCTCGACGCGGCCGCGGATCCGGCGTACGGCGCCCGCATCGTCGCCGTCGGCGCGGACCGGGACGGGATCGAGGGCCTGGAGCGGGCCGAGCGTGCCGGCGTACCCACCTTCACCGCGAAGGTCGGCGACTACACGACGCGCGAGCACTGGGACCGGGCGCTGACCGACAAGGTGGCGGCGTTCGAGCCGGACCTCGTGGTGCTCGCGGGGTTCATGAAGCTGGTCGGGCCGAAGTTCCTCGCCGCGTTCGGCGGGCGGACGGTGAACACGCACCCGGCCCTGTCGCCGAGCTTCCCCGGCATGCACGGCCCCGCCGATGCCCTCGAGTACGGCGTGAAGGTCACCGGCGCGACCCTGTTCGTGGTCGACGCCGGGGTCGACACCGGGCAGATCGTGGCGCAGACCGTGGTGCCCGTCGAGGACGACGACACCGTCGAGTCCCTGCACGAGCGGATCAAGGTCGCGGAGCGCACGATGCTGGTGGAGCTCGTGGGTCGGATGGTGCGCGAGGGGTACGTCGTGGACGGCCGTCGGGTTCGCCTCGGCGGCTGATCGGTCGGTAGACTCGGGCTCGCGACTGGCGCAGGTGGGCGACCACCGGGGAGCAGAGATCGGCATCGAACGCCTGGGTGTCCTCATCGTGACCACCGACCGATGAGGAGCCCCTCCATGTCTGCCACGTCTTCCACTCCCGACCGGATCAAGATCAAGCGCGCGCTCGTCTCCGTCTTCGACAAGACGGGCCTCGAGGACCTGGTGCAGGGTCTCGCCGCGGCCGGCGTCGAGCTGGTGTCGACCGGCGGCTCGGCCGCCCTCATCGAGTCGCTCGGCCTGCCAGTGACCAAGGTCGAGGACCTCACCGGCTTCCCCGAGTGCCTCGACGGCCGGGTCAAGACGCTGCACCCGCGCGTGCACGCCGGCATCCTCGCCGACCGCCGCCTGGAGTCCCACGTCTCGCAGCTCGGGGACCTCGGCGTCGAGCCGTTCGATCTGGTGGTCGTGAACCTCTACCCGTTCGCGGCCACGGTCGCCTCCGGCGCGGGCGTCGACGACTGCATCGAGAAGATCGACATCGGCGGCCCGTCGATGGTCCGCGCCGCCGCCAAGAACCACCCGTCGGTCGCGATCGTCACCGACGGCGCCGACTACGCCCGCGCGCTCGAGGCCGCGCAGGGCGAGGGGTTCACCTACGAGGAGCGCAAGGCGCTGGCCGCGAAGGCGTTCGTGCACACGGCGACGTACGACGTCCAGGTGGCCTCCTGGATGGGCTCGGTGCTCGTCGACAGCAGCGAGGGCACCGGCTTCCCGGCCTGGATCGGCGGCACCTACGACAAGGCCGCCGTGCTGCGGTACGGCGAGAACCCCCACCAGAAGGCCGCCCTCTACCTCAACGGCTTCGGCCCGGCCGGGCTCGCGCAGGCCGAGCAGCTGCACGGCAAGGAGATGTCGTACAACAACTACGTCGACACCGACGCCGCGCGTCGGGCCGCCAACGACTTCGCCGAGCCGGCGGTCGCGATCATCAAGCACGCCAACCCGTGCGGCCTCGCGGTCGGCGCCGACATCGCCGAGGCGCACGCCAAGGCCCACGCGTGCGACCCCGTCTCGGCGTTCGGTGGCGTCATCGCCGCCAACCGGCCGGTGACGGTGGAGATGGCGAAGCAGGTGGCCGAGGTCTTCACCGAGGTGATCGTCGCGCCGGCGTACGAGGACGGCGCCGTGGAGATCCTCCAGGGCAAGAAGAACATCCGGATCCTGATCGCGCCCGCCGACGGCGGCTCGCCGGTCGAGACCCGGCCGATCTCCGGCGGCCTGCTGATGCAGACCGTCGACCACGTCGACGCCGAGGGCGACGACCCGTCGACCTGGACGCTCGCGACCGGCGAGGCGGCCGACGAGGCCACGCTCGCCGACCTCGCGTTCGCCTGGAAGGCCTGCCGCGCGGCCAAGTCCAACGCGATCCTGCTCGCCAAGGACGGCGGCTCGGTCGGCATCGGCATGGGCCAGGTCAACCGGGTCGACTCCTGCAAGCTCGCCGTCGAGCGGGCCAACTCCCTGGCCGAGGGCGTCGCCCGCGCCGAGGGATCCGTCGCCGCATCCGACGCGTTCTTCCCGTTCGAGGACGGCCCGCAGATCCTGATCGACGCCAAGGTCAAGGCCATCGTCCAGCCCGGCGGCTCGGTCCGCGACGAGCTCACGATCGAGGCGTGCAAGGCTGCCGGGGTGACGATGTACTTCACCGGCACCCGCCACTTCTTCCACTAGTCGCCTCCGGGCCGAGCGTGTCGCCGCTGTCGATGTCTCGTCGGACTTGCTCGCTCGGCTCCTCCGGTCGCTCGTTCCTCGCTCCCTTCGTCGCCTCGCTCTCGCGCCCGACCTCGACATCGGCGGCGCCACGCTGCCGGCCTTCCGGCCTGCGCGGTTGGCTTGGCAGGGCGTCGCCTCGGTCTGGCGGCAAGACTTGGGTGACCCTGTTGTCCGTTCCTCTGAAAGGATGTCGATGTGACTGCGCAGAAGCTGGACGGCAACGCGACCGCCGCCGCGATCAAGGGCGAGCTCAAGGCCCGGATCGCCGCGCTGGCCGAGCAGGGGATCACCCCGGGGCTCGGGACGGTGCTGGTCGGGTCGGATCCCGGCTCGACCTGGTACGTCAACGGCAAGCACAAGGACTGCGCCGAGGTCGGCATCGCCTCGATCCGCGAGGACCTGCCCGAGACCGCCACGCAGGAGGAGATCGAGGCCGCCGTCGCCCGGCTCAACGCCGACCCGGCGTGCACCGGCTACATCGTGCAGCTGCCGCTGCCCAAGGGCCGCGACGAGAACCGGGTGCTCGGCCTGATCGACCCCGCCAAGGACGCGGACGGCCTGCACCCCACGAACCTGGGCTGGCTGGTGCTGGGCAACGAGGCGCCGCTGCCGTGCACGCCGTACGGCATCGTCGAGCTGCTGCGTCGCCACGGCGTCGAGATCAACGGCGCGGAGGTGTGCGTCGTCGGGCGCGGTGTCACCGTCGGCCGGCCGATGGGCCTGCTGCTGACCCGGCGCTCGGAGAACGCCACCGTCACCCTGTGCCACACCGGCACCCGTGACCTCGCCGCGCACGTGCGCAACGCCGACATCGTGGTCGCGGCGGCCGGGGTGCCGGGCATCATCTCCGCCGACATGATCAAGCCCGGCGCGGCCGTGCTCGACGTCGGTGTGTCGCGTGTCGACGGCAAGATCGCCGGCGACGTCGCCGACGAGGTCTGGGAGGTCGCGGGCTGGGTCTCGCCGAACCCGGGTGGCGTCGGACCCATGACGCGGGCCATGCTGCTCGCGAACGTCGTGTCGATGGCGGAGAAGGCTGCCGCCACCGCGTGACCGAGCAGCAGGTGGAGATGACCGAGGACCAGGCGCCGGAGCAGGCCCCCGAGGAGGGGCCGCGACGCTACCCCTCAACGCTGGGTGGCGCCTTCTACATCGGCGTCGTCCTCACCGCCGCGGCCGGTCTCGCGATCGTCGGCTTCGGCGGGTCGTGGCGGGTCGGGATCCGGGTGCTGTCCGGTGCCCTCGCCGCTGCCGGCCTGCTGCGCCTGGTCCTGCGTGACCGGGACGCCGGCATGCTCGCGGTCCGCAACCGCTGGCTGGACGCGGCCCTGGTGATCGCCGCCGCGGTCGCTCTCACGATCCTCTCCATCACCATCCCCGACCAGCCGGTCTGATCCTCTCCGGGTTGGTGTGGGCCAACCACACCGACCCCGTCGACGACGAAGGCCGGCCCCGCAACGGAACCGGCCTTCGACGTCGATCGTTGATCAGATGAGGCCCAGCTCGGTGACGGCGGCCTTCTCCTCGGCGAGCTCGGCGACGCTGGCGTCGATCCGGCCGCGGGAGAAGTCGTCGATCTCGAGGCCCTGGACGATGGTCCAGTCGCCACCGGCCGTGGTGACGGGGAAGGACGAGATCAGGCCCTCCTGGACGCCGTACGAGCCGTCGGAGACGACCGCCATCGACACCCAGTCGCCCTCCGGCGTGCCGTTGAGCCAGTCGCGGGCGGCGTTGCAGGTCGCCGAGGCGGCGGACGCGGCCGAGGAGGCGCCGCGCGCGTCGATGATCGCGGCGCCGCGCTTGGCGACGGTCGGGATGAAGTAGTCCTCGATCCAGGACTGGTCGCCGACGACCTCGGCGGCGTTCTTGCCGCCGACCTCGGCGTGGAAGAGGTCGGGGTACTGGGTGGCCGAGTGGTTGCCCCAGATCGTCATCTTCTTGATGTCGTTGACCGAGGCGCCGGTCTTCGCCGCCAGCTGCGAGATCGCGCGGTTGTGGTCCAGGCGGGTCAGCGCGGAGAACCGCTCGTTAGGGATGTCGGGCGCGTTGGTCATCGCGATCAACGCGTTGGTGTTGGCCGGGTTGCCCGTCACGCCGATCCGTACGTCGGACGCCGCGACCTCGTTGAGCGCCTTGCCCTGCGCGGTGAAGATGGCGCCGTTCGCGGAGAGCAGGTCGCTGCGCTCCATGCCAGGCCCGCGCGGCCGCGCGCCGACCAGGAGCGCGAGGTTCACGCCGTCGAAGATCTTGGTCGGGTCCGAGCCGATCTCGATGCCGGCCAGGTCCGGGAACGCACAGTCGTCCAGCTCCATCACGACGCCCTCGAGGGCCCCCAGCGCGGGCTCGATCTCGAGCAGCCGCAGCTCGATCGGGCGGTCGCCGCCGAGGGCGCCGCTGGCGATGCGGAAGAGCAGGCTGTAGCCGATCTGGCCGGCGGCGCCGGTCACGGCCACCTTGAGCGGACTGGTGCTCACGAGTAACTCCTTGTGGTCTGAGGGGACTCCGCGAACGTAGCAGCGCAACGCCGGGTAGCGGGAGGAGGCCGCCCACCGGAACGGCACTGGGACAATCTGATCCGTGGCCTCCTGCAGGAGTACGACGAAGCGCGCCGGTGCGGCAGCGACGGTGCTCCTGGCGACGGTGCTCTCCACGGTGCTGGCCGGGTGCGGCACCGGCGCGCCGGCGTACCCGCCGACGGGGGTGGACGGACTGCAGATCCCGACCGCGTCGCCGGCTCCGCGCGACTTCGTGGCGGTCGTCGACAACCCCTGGTTCCCGGTCGTGGCGGGCACCCGATGGGTCTACCGGACGACCGGGAGCCCGCTGCGGACTACCGTGGTCGCCTCGGCCGGCCCCGTCGTCGACGGGGTGGCGACGGCGATGCTGACGACCACCGAGCCGGGCTCGGCCACCACCCGCGACTACTACGCCCAGGACCGTGCCGGGAACGTCTGGTGGTTCGGCCGCGCGGGGGAGTGGCGAGCCGGCGACGGGGTCGGCGCCGGGCTGGCGATGCCGGCCGCGCCGCGTCGCGGGGACGGCTACTGGATGGCCTCGGCGGGCGACCTCGGGGTGCGCGGCGTCGTGGTCGACACCGACCGGTCGTGGACCGCCCCGATCGGCAGCACCCGGGCCGCGGTCGTGATCGAGGTGGTGCGGGGCAGCACGGCCGACATCGAGACCTTCTCGCCCGGTGTGGGGATGGTCCGGAAAGGCCAAGCGGGGCTGGTGTCCTACACCAGCCCCGCCTGAGGGTCCTCTGCTACGCCCGAGCTACTGCGGCGGACGCACCATGGTGTGCTCGCCACCGTCCTGCGGCGGCTGCCAGCCTCCCTGGACCTCACCGCCGAGCGGCGCCTGGCCGGCCTGCGGCGCCTGCGGGGCGGGCGGGGCCTGCGGGGCCGGGATCCACTGCTGCGTGGCCGGGTCCCACTGCCAGCCGTCCTGGATGATCGGCTGCTGCGCGGCGGGCTGCTGGCCCCACTGCTGGGCGAAGGCCTGGTCGGCCGCACCGCCGCCACCGCCGCCGAAGCGGAGGCCCGAGCCGGGGACCGGGTCGGCGTCGCGACCGAAGATCAGCGGGTAGAGCAGCCCGGAGATGGCCGCGCCGATGAGGGGCGCGACGATGAAGACCCACAGGTCCTTGAGACCCTCGCTGCCGCTGAACAGCGCGGGACCGATCGAGCGGGCCGGGTTGACCGAGGTGCCGTCGATGGCGATGCCGACGAAGTGGATCGCCGAGAGCGCCAGGCCGATCGCGAGCGGAGCGAGCCGCTGCGCCGGGTTCCGGGCGTCG
Source organism: Nocardioides ultimimeridianus (assembly GCF_054777895.1). Taxonomy (NCBI): domain Bacteria; kingdom Bacillati; phylum Actinomycetota; class Actinomycetes; order Propionibacteriales; family Nocardioidaceae; genus Nocardioides; species Nocardioides ultimimeridianus. The sequence continues at coordinate 118,134 of NZ_BAAHAB010000022.1, forward strand.
GTGACCGCCAGGATGATCAGCACGAAGATCGCGGTGAGCACGATCTCGGCGATGAGGGCACCCCACCAGGCCATGTGGTTGTAGTCGTCGCCGAACCCGTTGCGGCCCAGGCCGTTGTCCGAGGCGCTGAAGCCGTCGAAGCCCTTGAACACGACGAAGAGCACCAGGGCACCGACGATGGCGCCGACGATCTGCGCGACGACGTACAGGCCGGCGTCCTTCCACGCGACCCGGCCGCCGAGGGCAGCGCCGACGGAGACGGCGGGGTTGAAGTGGCCCCCCGAGACGCGACCGAAGGCGTAGACGGCCATGACGATGGCCAGGCCGAAGGCCAGGCCGACGGTGCCGACGAATGCGGCGAAGCTGTCGCCGCCGTCGTGCGCGGCCCAGGTCATGCCGGTTGCGGCGCCGCAGCCGATGACGACGAGGATCAAGGTGCCGATGAACTCGGCAGCGAGCTTCTGGACAAGGGATGGGGCGACGGGTTCGTCGATCGCCTGCACTACTTCTGTCATGTGGGTAGTCCTCTCCTCGACTCGGTCCCCGGAAACAAGCAGGATGCAGGAGCAACCCTAGTGTTGCGGGCCCCGGTTGCCTGGCACCCAGTGCGGTGCAAGGCTGAGCCGGCACCCGAGTCCTGGCTCGATGAGATATCTTGACGTCAAGATTATCTGTACGCCGCAGGTCGACCGATCCCTAGGAGACGCTCCCGATGCCGAGCATCATCTACACCCACACCGACGAGGCGCCGCTGCTGGCGACGTACTCCTTCCTCCCGATCGTCGAGGCGTACGCCGCCAAGGCCGGAGTCGCCTTCGAGACGCGTGACATCTCGGTGGCCGCGCGCATCCTGGCCCAGTTCGGGCTGGCCGACGACGCGCTGACCGAGCTCGGCGAGCTGGCGAAGACGCCGGAGGCGAACATCGTCAAGCTGCCCAACATCTCCGCCTCCATCCCGCAGCTCAAGGCCGCGATCAAGGAGCTGCAGGCGAAGGGCTACGACGTCCCGGACTACCCCGAGTCGCCGGCCACCGACGAGGAGAAGGCCATCGCGGCGAAGTACGACAAGGTCAAGGGCTCGGCGGTCAACCCGGTCCTGCGCGAGGGCAACTCCGACCGTCGCGCGCCGCAGAGCGTGAAGAACTACGCCAAGACGCACCCGCACACCAACAAGCCGTTCACCGAGGGCTCGAAGACCAACGTGGCGACCATGGCCGCGCACGACTTCAAGGACAACGAGAAGTCGGTGACCCTGGCCCAGGACGACACCCTCTCGATCGTCCTGGAGACCGAGAACGGCGAGAAGGTCACCCTGCTCGAGAGCCTCCCGGTGCTGGCCGGCGAGATCGTCGACGCCACCAAGATGTCGGCGGCCGACCTGGACGCCTTCCTGGTCAACGCGCTCGCGCGGGCCAAGGCCGACGACGTGCTGTTCTCGGTCCACCTCAAGGCGACGATGATGAAGGTCTCCGACCCGATCATCTTCGGCCACGTGGTGCGCGCCTACTTCAAGGATGTCTTCGAGCAGTACGGCGCCGACCTGGCCGCCGCGGGCCTGTCCGCCAACGACGGCCTCGGCTCCATCCTCGCCGGCCTGGACGCGCTGCCGAACGGGGCCGAGATCAAGGCGGCCTTCGACGCGGCCCTGGCCTCCGGCCCCCGGCTGTCCTACACCAACTCCGACAAGGGCATCACCAACCTGCACGTGCCCTCCGACGTCATCGTGGACGCCTCGATGCCCGCGCTCGTCCGCAACGGCGGCCGGCTCTGGGGCGCCGACGGCGGCGAGGACGACACCCTCGCGGTGATCCCGGACAGCTCCTACGCGGGCGTCTACCAGGCCGTCATCGACGACGTGAAGCGGAACGGCCCGCTCGACCCGGCCACCATCGGCACCGTCCCGAACGTCGGGCTCATGGCGCAGGCCGCCGAGGAGTACGGCTCGCACAACAAGACCTTCGAGATCGCCCAGGCCGGCACGGTCCGCGTCCTCGCCGCGAACGGCGACGTGCTCCTCGAGCACGACGTCGAGGCGGGCGACATCTGGCGCGCCTGCCAGACCAAGGACATCCCGGTCCGCGACTGGGTGAAGCTGGCCGTGACCCGCGCCCGCGCCTCGGAGACCCCGGCCATCTTCTGGCTGGACGAGAGCCGCGCCCACGACGCGGAGATCATCAAGAAGGTCAACGCCTACCTGCCCGAGCACGACACCGAGGGCCTGGACATCAAGATCCTCGCGCCGTCGCTGGCCTGCTCGTACTCCCTGGAGCGGATGCGCAAGGGCGAGGACACCATCTCGGTGACCGGCAACGTGCTGCGCGACTACAACACCGACCTGTTCCCGATCCTCGAGCTCGGCACGTCCGCGAAGATGCTCTCCGTCGTGCCGCTGATCGCGGGCGGCGGCCTGTTCGAGACCGGTGCGGGCGGCTCGGCCCCGAAGCACGTGCAGCAGCTGGTCGAGGAGGACTACCTGCGCTGGGACAGCCTGGGTGAGTTCTTCGCCCTCGTCCCCTCGCTGGAGAAGTACGCCGAGCAGGCCGACGCTCCCGCCGCGACCGTGCTCGCCGCCGCGCTGGACCGCGCGACCGGCACCTTCCTCAACGAGGACCGCTCGCCGGGCCGCAAGCTCGGCACGACCGACAACCGCGGCTCGCACTTCTACCTCGCGCTCTACTGGGCCGAGGAGCTCGCCGCGCAGACCGACGACTCCGACCTCGCGGCGACCTTCAAGCCGCTGGCCGAGACGCTGCGCGCCAACGAGTCCAAGATCGCCGAGGAGCTGATCGCGGTCCAGGGCAAGCCCGCCGACATCGGCGGCTACTACTACCCCGACCCGGAGAAGACCTCCGCCGTCATGCGGCCGAGCGCGACGCTGAACGAGGCGCTCGCCAACTTCTGATCGGTCGCAGACGTCCGACGGCCCCGCCTCCTTCTGGAGGCGGGGCCGTCGGTGTTCGGGGGTCGCATGCAGATGACCCAGGACAAGACGTGGATATCGGTGGGTGAGCCGTTGTGCGACCGTGCGCGTCGGCAGGCTGAACGACGTCCCCGTGAGTCGCAGAGCGTTGCCGGCCGTGTAGGTGGGCGCGTCAGCGCCTCGTGAGGCGGGGCCGAGTCTGCACGGTGACCGTGGTCAGCCGATGTCGTGCCCGATCGGCGAGGTCGGACACGGGCAGGATTCTCCCGGGCTGCGTTCGGTCATTGCGCCGCGGTCAAGGCACGCAGATCGCCCACGCCCGCAAGTAGTACCTCTGCCCATAGCTGTTGCCGCCGCGAACGTGCCAGTCTCCCGGGCTGCTGCCGTTGGGCTCTTCTGGCCAGCTGTCGCTGGTCACCAGGCCGACACCGGCGACCACCGCACCGCCGCTGTCGGTCCAGACCGCACCCCCTCCGCTCGGGTAGGGCGCGTCGGTCGGGCAGGTGGCGTAGGTGTTGCCGTTCTGGTTGGGGTCGACAGGAACAGTTCCCGGCGACGCGTAGCGCGGCCGCATGTCCACACATGATGTGTTTCCGGACAGATCAGACCCCTCCGAGACACTGCCACTCGCACACCGAGACGGAATGACGGCGCCCCGGCACGTCCAGGAGTCCCCGTTCCACTGCGGCACCTCAGGGTACGAGCACCCTTGCGGGAGCTGGAAGTTCGACGAGATCCCGATCTGCCCACCGCTGATCGTGAGGCCGGTTCCGGCCGTGTATGACGCTCCGTCCGCACCCTTTGCGCCGTTGCAGGCGTACGTCGTCCCGCTGGCCGACACGAACTTCGCCCCGCCGTTGGGGCAGTTGGTGCCCGCAGGCTCGGACGTGCTCGTCACGCTGGTGCCGTTGGCGCCCGGTACACCCTGCGCGCCGATGTCGCCCTTCGGTCCGGCGGGGCCGGTGAGTCCGGTCGCGCCGGCGTCGCCCTTGGCACCCGTCGGGCCGGCAAGCCCGGTGGGGCCGGCGGGTCCTGTGGCGCCGCGGCTGGCGAGGAGGCCCCAGTAGGTGGTGTTGGTGGGCGCCGTACCGACAGGTGGGTTGGCCTTGGCGACGTATGACGAGCCATCCGAGGTGACGACGTCGAGGACGTTGTAGTCGACCGTGGCGCTGTAGGCGCCCTTGGAGGAGTAGCCCTTGGACCAGTTGACGGTGGTCTCGTTGGTGGTGCACTTCTTGCCGGCCTGGGCGTCGATGATGCGGACGGCGGCGGTGGTCTTGTTGACGCAGCCGGTGATCGTGCCGGTCGAGGACGAGGGCACGGTGGCGAGCGCGGCGGTGGTGCCGGCGATGGCGAGGAGGGTGGCGGAGACGGCGCCCAGGACCGCGGTGCGCCGGCTGGGCCGACGCAAGCGGCGGCGTGGTCGGCCTCGGTCGAGGGCGGCCTCGAGGGCCTCGATCCGGTCGAGCAGCGCGGCGGTGCTGAGGTCGGGAGCGTCCATGTCCCGAAGGTAGGGATCGGTGGGCCGGTCCCGCGCCGGTGCTGACCTCCGGATCGAAGGGGTGGCTACCTTCCCCGTCAGTCCACGCGGGTGAGCAGGAGCCGGGACCCCATCCCGACCGCCCGCCCCAGGGCGTCGTGCTGCAGTCCGGTGAGCAGCGAGCTGCCTCGGATCTCCCACAGCAGGCAGACGGTCGCCCACGCGGCCTCCCGCGCCATCTCGATGTCCCAGGCACTCACCAGATGCGCGACCCGACCGATGCGGTCGTCCACCGCACGCTCGGCCCGGTCGAGGAACGAGCGCCGGATCTCGGCCTCGACCGAGGCCAGCAGGTCGTTGACGCGCTCGTAGTCGGTCCGGATCGAGGACGGCTCGCGGTCGTTCGCAACGCAGCTGGCGACGACCGCGAGCGGCAGGTCGTGCTCGATGTGCGCGTTCATGCCCGCCAGGGCGAACTGGATCGGGAGGAGGGGATCGTGGCGGCGCTCGAACAGGGGCGCCCAGGCCCGCGAGGGTTCCGTGGCGTCGTACGCGCCGAACCAGTAGCGCGCGAAGGTGACGTCGAGCTGCGCCATGAAGGGGCCGTCGGTGAAGGTGCTGCCGGCGCGCAGCAGTTCGTCCACGCTCCGCGTCACCCGGAGGTAGATCGCGTTGAAGACGGCGACGCCGTCGCTCGGCTCGAGCTCCCCGTCGATCGCGGTCATGCGGGCGATGACGTCCTGCACCGTGCTCAGGTCCATGCCTCGACCCTAGGGCGGCTAGGTTCCGGAGGTGACCGTTCTCGTCGACCTCATCCGGGCGGCGCTCCGCTCGGCGGCCGACCCGTCCCTGGCGCCGGGTCAGCAGGCGTACATGAAGTCGGAGATGCCCTTCCTCGGCGTACGGGTGCCGCAGGTGCGCCGCATCGTCAAGGAGCAGGTCCGTGACGCAGGCATGGCGAAGGACGGGCGTGCGCTCGCTGCCGCGAGCCTGCAGCTGTGGGACGAGGCGAGCCACCGCGAGGAGAGGTACGCCGCGAGCGAGCTCCTCGCGCGACCGGTGCTCGCCGGCGACTGGACGCTGGTGCCCCAGCTCGAGCACATGGCCCGCACCGGTGCCTGGTGGGACCACGTCGACGGGCTCGCGCACCGGGTCGCCGCGCTGCACGACGCGCACCCGGTCGCCACGGCCGTCCTGGTACGCCGATGGGCGGTCGACGACGACCTCTGGATCCGCCGCCTCGCCATCATCGGCCAGCTCGGGCGCGGTGACCGGCTCGACCGCGAGCTCCTCGCCGCGACCATCCGGCCGAGCCTCGCCGACCGGGAGTTCTTCCTCCGCAAGGCGATCGGCTGGGCGCTGCGCGACGCCGCGCGCGCCCACCCGGACTGGGTCCGCGCCTTCGTCGCGGACCACGACCTCAGCCCGCTCAGCAGGCGTGAGGCCCTCAAGCACCTGTGACCCGGGGCCGCAGATAATCCGGAGGAAGTTGTCGGTGGCAGCAACTACTCTCGTCTGAGTGACGACGACGTTGACCCGGGCAGCCGCGCCCGCCGCCGAACCCGTCGTTCCCGATCCCAGCCGGCGGGTCGATTGGCGCCGCCTGCGCCGCCCCGCCGCGGGCTTCGCGGTCGGAGCCGTGGCGCTCGCGGCGATCGGTCAGGCGCTCGGCACCGTCGTGGCGGGCCGGATCGCCAACCACCCGACCGGCACCCTCCTGACCTGGCTCGCGGTGTGCGTCGTGGGCGCCGCCACGATCGACACCATCGGCCGCGTGGTCTGGGCCGGCGTGGTCGACCGCGCCGAGGGCAGGCTGCGCGGCGACCTGCTCAGCGCGGCCCTCCAGCAGCCGCTCGAGCACCTCACCGAGCAGGCCGTGGGCGAGGTGCTCGACCGGGTCGACGACGACACCCACGAGGTCGGCACCCTGCTGCGCCAGCAGTTCTGGATGGCCATGCGCACCGGCTTCGCCGTGGTGCCGATGTGGCTGGTCGCGGGGTTCACCTGGTGGCCCGCGTTCCTGCTGTTCCCGGCCGTCGGCGTGGTCACGGCGACCGTGATGCGGCCCGCCCTCGCCGAGATCGCGCGCCGCAAGGTCGTCGAGGAGGCGGCCTGGACCGACCATGCAGCCGCGCTGGAGGAGGGCGTCGCCGGGCGCGACGACCTGCGCACGAGCCTGGGCCAGCCCTTCGTCGTACGACGCCTTGCGGAGCTGTCCGCCGACGTGCACGCGAAGTTCCTGCGGGTGCTCCGGATCGAGGCCCGGCTCGCGATCGTGGTCGGGATGCTGCTCAACGGGCTGCTCGCGATCATCGCGATCTCCGGTGTGCTGCTCGTCGGCGGCGACCACCTGGGCGTGGCGCGGCTCGTGACGCTCTTCCTGGTCACCTCGATCTTCGTGGGCCAGATCAACAACCTGGCCCACCAGCTGCCCGACATCCAGGCCGGCCTCGGCGCCGTCCTGCGGCTGCGCCAGCTGCTGGCCGTCGAGGCCGAGCCGGTCGGCGGCGAGGCCGTGCCGTCGGGCGCGCTCGACCTCCGGATCCGCCACCTCGACTTCGCCTATGAGGAGGGGAAGTTCGCGCTCCGCGACGTCAACCTGTACGTCGAGGCCGGGCACACCCTCGCGCTCGTCGGCCGGACGGGCTCGGGCAAGTCCACCCTCGCCTCGCTGCTGTCGCGCGCCTCCGACCCCGCACCGGCGACGGTCTTCCTCGGCGGGGCCGACATCACCACCCTGGACCTGCACGAGCTGCGCCGCCGGGTCGGCGTCGTCACCCAGCGCACCGAGATCCTGGCCGGCACCCTGGCCGACAACATCACCCTGTTCGCGGCGGTCCCGCGCGAGGAGGTCGTGGCGGCGGTCGACGAGCTCGGCCTCACCGACTGGGTGGCCGGCCTGCCGGACGGTCTCGACACCCTGCTCGGCCCCGGCGGCACCACCCTCTCGGCGGGCGAGGAGCAGCTGGTGGCGTTCGCCCGGCTGCTGGTCCGGCACGTGCAGCTCGTCGTCCTCGACGAGGCGACCGCCCGGATGGACCCGGTCACCGAGGCGCGCGTCGTGGCGGCTGCCGACCGGCTGCTCAGCGGCCGCACCGGCATCCTGGTCGCCCACCGGCTGAGCACCATCGAGCGCGCCGAGGCGGTCGCGGTGCTCGACCACGGCCGGGTCGTCCAGCACGGTCCGCGCGACGAGCTCGCGGTCGTGGACGGCCCGTTCCGGCGGCTGCTCGCGGCCAGCGACACGGCGGGCTTCGCCGACGGGGAGCCGGCGGAGCCGGCTGAGCCTCTCGACGGGCTCGAGGCGGGGGTGGGTGGCCGGCGGCGTACCGGCGAGCCGCCGCAGCGTCCCGAGGTCGCCACCGGCCCCTCCCTCGCGCGCGGCATCTGGCACGCGCTGTGGGTCCGGCCGTGGTGGGGCGCCTGGTCGGTCGCGCTGTTCCTGGGCGGCACCGTCTTCGCGCCCCTCGGCGCGCTCACCGGCTACGTGTGGGGCCGGATCGTCGAGCGGCTCGAGGCGGGGGAGTCCGCGACCGCGCTCGTCGCGGTGCTGGTGGCGTCGCTGCTGTTCGCGCCGGTCCTGCTGGCCGATGCCTTCCGGCGCTACCCGCGGTGGTGGATCGAGGTGATGCTGCGCGTCCGGATGAACGTGCTGCTCGGCCAGGTCCGCAGTCACCGCCTGCCGCGCACGCCACCGGGCGAGGTGGTCGCGCGGTCGATGGATGCCGACCGCTACGCGAGGTACGCCGACCGCTGGGTCGACTTCGTCAACGGCCTCCTCATCGCCGGCATCACCATGGTGGCGGGCGGCACCTGGCTAGCGGGCGGGGTGCTGCTGGTCGTCATGACGACCAGCGCGGTCGCGTCCTCGATCGGTCGCCCGATCGCGGGCCGCTCCGCCGCGCGCTCCTCAGCGGCCCGCGCGCGGTTCGGCCGCGCGGTGGTGTCCGCGGTCGAGTCGGCCCGCACGGTCAAGCTCGCCGGCCGCACCCCGCAGGTCCACGCGCACCTGCGCCGCGTCGACAGCGGGCGCGTGGACGCGGCCGTCTTCGAGCACCGGGTGCAGGCGGTCCTCGACGGCGTACCCATCGTGATGGTGCAGGTCGGCGTCGTCGCCGCGTGGGCGCTCTACCTGCGCGACGTGTGGGGCCTGGCCACCGCGCTCCTCGTCGCGACCGCGGTCAACGGCTTCGACTGGTTCGGCCGGGTCGCCGGCGCCGTCGTCACCGAGGCGCCGGGCGTGCGCGCCTGGCAGCGGGCCACCTCCGGCTTCGCGGGAGGCGTCGACCTGATGGAGCTGCCCGCGGGCGTCGACCTCGTCGCCGGCGCGGCGCCCGACCCGGTCGCGCCCGACCGGGTGCGGCTGGAGCGGCTCGAGCTGGCCGGCTACACGGCGGTCCACGACGACGGCACGATCGGTGCCGACTCCGTCGACCTCACCGTCGAGCGCGGCGAGCTGGTGCTGCTGGTCGGCCAGGTCGGCTCGGGCAAGTCCAGCCTGCTGTCCTCGCTGGCCGGCCTCATCGACCACCGCGGCACCCTGTGCTGGAACGGGGCGGACGTCGGTGACGCCGAGGTGTTCCTGCGTCCCGGACAGGTCGCGCACGTCGCCCAGGTGCCACGGGTGCTGTCCGGCACCTTCGCCGACAACGTCCAGCTGGGTCACGACCGCGCCTTCGAGCGGCCGGTCGCCGCGGCCCGCCTCGCCGAGGACGTCGCCGACGCGGGCGGCGCCGACGCCGTGGTCGGTCACCGCGGCGTACGTCTCTCCGGCGGGCAGGTCCAGCGCCTCGCCCTGGCGCGCGCCCTGGCGACCGATGCCGAGCTGCTGCTCGCCGACGACGTGTCCAGTGCGCTCGACGCGGCCACCGAGATCGAGCTCTGGTCGGCGCTGCGCGAGCGCCACACCACCGTCATCGGCGCGACCTCGAAGCGCGCCGCGCTGGCCCAGGCCGACCGGGTGGTCGTCCTCGTCGACGGTGGCATCGCGGCCGTCGGCCCGTGGGCGGAGCTGGCGGCGGACTGGGGCCACCTCGCCGGCTGACCTGCCGAGACCGGTACGACAAATTGTGGCTAACTCGGTAGGGGGCCGTCCCGCGGACCACTAGCCTGCGCTCCGTGGGGACCAGGGGGCGCAGCAGCAGCGCGCCGTGGCCGGAGTGGGCGCTGGCGGGCGTCGTCGGCCTGTCGAGCCTGACCGTCCTGCTCGAGCCCCGCGACACCGCGCACCCGCTGATCGGCCTGCTGGAGGGCGCGCTGATCGTGTTCCTTGCGATGGCGGCGGCGCTGCTCGCCGACGACGAGGCCCAGCGGGGCAACGCCACGCTCCTGTGCCTGGTCGGGGCGTGCCTGGCCATCGAGCACCTCCGCTTCCAGGACGACACCCCGTTCCCGCTGATGAGCTGGATCGCCGGGCCCCTGGCCGGAGCGATGCTGGCGGTCGTGCTGGTCCGGTTCCCCGGACCGCGGCTCTCGCCGCGGGGGCACCGCTGGGCCAGGGCCGCCATCGTCGTGCTGGTCGTGACCCGGCTGACCGTGACCGTGACGCCCGATCACCTCCGCCAGGGCTGGTGGCCCACGCTGCCCCTGCCCACCCGCGTCGCAGACCTGGGGCTGAAGCTCGGCAACGCCTACATCCTCGTCCTGGCGGCCTGGTTCCTCGGCCTGATGGGCTGGCGGCTGACCCACAACAAGGGCGCGGCCCGCCATGAGCTCGCGCCGGTCGTGTTCGCCGCGATCGGCGCCACGCTCGCTGTCGCCGGTCACGTCGTCTCGGTGTTCGGCGGCCACAACCTCGAAGGCCTCGGCGTGCTCGTCGTCGAGCAGCTCGGTCTGCTCGCGGTGCCCGCGGGATTCATCTTCGCGGCCCTCAGCATGCGCACGGCGCGAGGAGCGGTGGGAGACCTGCTGCTGCAGGTGCGGGCGTCCAGTACGCCGACCGAGATCGAGGCCTCCCTGGCGACGACGCTGTCCGACCCGGACCTGACGCTGTTCGTCTGGGCCGCGGAGGAGGGGCACTGGCGCAGGGCGTCCGGCCACCGGCAGAACCCGGTCGCGGACGCGAGCCAGCTGGTGGTCCGCGTCGACGCCGAGAACGGCGGCCCGCTCGCCGCCATCGTGACCGATGCCTCGATCGCCCGGCACGGGCAGCTCGTGGATGCGAGTGCTGCGGCGGTCCGGCTGGCACTGCAGAACGCCGCGACGATGGGACAGCTGCGCCGGTCACGGACCCGGCTCGCCCAGGCGGAGCTGGCCGAGCGCAAGAGGCTGGAGCGGGACCTGCACGACGGGGTGCAGCAACGCCTGCTCGCCCTCGGGATGAGCCTGGACCGCGTCGTCCATGCCGCATCGGACGACCACACCCGAGCCCTGGCGACCGCCGCCGCCGGACAGGTGCGGGAGGCGATCACCGAGCTGCGCGACCTCGCCCGGGGCATCCTGCCGGCCGTGCTCACCCAGAGCGGGCTGGCTGCCGCGGTCGAGAGCGCGGCCGAGCGGCTGCCCCTGCTCGTGACCAGCGCGGTGCCGGGCCGCCGCTGGCCGATGGCGACCGAGGCGACGGCGTACTTCGTCATCTGCGAGGGGCTCAGCAACGTGGTCAAGCACGCCCGCGCGGAGCGGGCCGAGGTCGAGGTCGGCGACGACGGCCGGATGCTGGTCGTCGTGGTGCGGGACCAGGGGGTGGGTGGTGCCGATCTGGCCGGTGGATCCGGGCTGCTCGGTCTGCGCGACCGGGTGACGGCGCTCGGCGGTTCGTTCATGGTGGAGTCGAGCAAGGGGGTGGGGACGTGCCTGACAGCGACATTGCCCTACGAGTAGCGATCGCCGAGAACAGCGTGCTCTTCCGCGACGGCCTCGTGCTGCAGCTCCAGGCCGCGGGCGTTCAGGTCATCGCCCAGTGCGGGTCGGCCGACGAGCTGCTCGCCGCGCTGGAGCAGATCAGCCCCGACCTGGTGCTGATGGACATCCGGATGCCACCGACCGAGACCGACGAGGGCATCCGCGCTGCCGCGGTGGTCCGCGATCGCTACCCCGAGCTGGGGATCCTGATCCTGTCGACGTACGCCGAGTCGACGTACGCCGCCGCCGTCCTCGCCATCTCCGATCACGCCATCGGGTACCTGCTCAAGGACCGGGTGACCGATGTGGGGGCCCTTCTCGACGCGATCCAGCGGATCGCGCTCGGCGAGTGCGTCATCGACCCCGGTGTCGTGGGATCGCTGATCGCCCAGCCGCCGCGCCGTGGCGACCTGGCGCGCCTGACCGAGCGGGAGCGTGCGGTGCTGCAGCTCATGGCCGAGGGCCGGTCGAACGCGGGCATCGCGTCCGAGCTGTCCCTCACCGTGCGGACCATCGAGGCGTACACCGCCGCGATCTTCGCGAAGCTCGGCCTGCTCGACGACGCGCAGACCAACCGCCGGGTGGCCGCCGTCATCGCCTGGCTGCGGGGCGCGCACACCGTGGTGTGAGGCCGCCCTCATCCGACCCTGGGGCTAGCACGGTACCGGCAGGGGCGGACTCCTCCCTAGCGTTGCCGACTGCAGAACTCTGCAGAGCTCTGCGGGACGGTCAGGGCGGTGGGGCGCCGGGCCGGCTCGCAGGGAGTGATCTCGGGGGCGATGCGGTGTGGCCGACGACCTGGGGGACGCCGGCCACACCGCACCGTCGGCCTTGACGGGGCTCGGGCCACCGGTCATCGTGGCCAGCATGAAGTGGAACAGGTTCTCGTTCTCGGTCGCGATGCTGGGGACGGCGGCCGTGCTCGCCGCGGCCGTCGGGGGACAAAGCCCCGCCAGCGGTACGACGACGCCGGCGCCCCGGCCCGCCACCCACGGCCACTTCGCGACCGCGCCGGACGGGCGGGTGGTGATCACCCACGGCGTGAACATGGTCTTCAAGCGCCCGCCCTACTCCGCGGACGCCGCTGGGTTCGGGCCGGAGGACGCCCAGTTCCTGCGCGACAACGGCTTCACCAGCGTCCGGCTCGGCGTGATCTGGAAGGCCGTCGAGCCCCAGCCCGGCGTGTACGACGACACCTACCTCGCCGAGATCCGGCGCGAGGTCGCGATGCTGGACTCCTACGGCATCTCCAGCCTGCTCGACTTCCACCAGGACATGTGGAACGAGCGGTTCCAGGGCGAGGGGGCGCCGGACTGGGCCGTGCTCGACGGCGGCCTGCCGAACCTGCCGCTGCAGGGCTTCCCGGTCAACTACTTCGTCAACCTGGCCGTGAACAGGGCCTTCGACAGCTTCTACGCCGACGCGCCGGGGCCGGGAGGGGTCGGCCTGCAGGAGAGGTACGCCGCCGCCTGGGCCCATGTGGCGTCGTACGTCAGCCAGAGCCCGGGGGTGATGGGCTTCGACCTCTACAACGAGCCGTGGCCCGGCACGCTCTACGCGACCTGCATCCCGCTCGGCTGCCCGCTGCTCGACCAGCAGCTGCAGGCCGCCGAGCAGAAGATGATCACCGCGATCCGCCGGGTCGACCCGGCGACGCCGATCTACTACGAGCCGAACACGCTCTTCGCCGACGGCATCCCGAGCACGGTCCACCCGTCGGGGACCAACCTCGGATTCTCCTTCCACGACTACTGCGTGACGGCCGAGGTCGGTTCGTCGGCGGGGCCCGTCGGACAGCTGGTGTGCGACGCCACGAACGGGATGACGTGGAGCAACGCCGCCGCCAACGCGGGCGCCTCCGGCGCGACCCCGCTGCTCACCGAGTTCGGCGCGACGACCGACCAGCCGACGCTGACCGGGGTCGCGGACCTCGCCGACCAGCACCTGACCGGCTGGATGTACTGGGCCTACTGCGGCTGCGACGACCCGACGACGACCGGCCCCGGCACCGAGCAGGCGCTGGTGTTCGACCCGACCAAGGCCCCGACGGGCGACAACGTCGACTGGGCCAAGATGTCGGCGCTCGTGACGCCCTACCCGGAGCTGACTGCGGGCACCCCGACGGCGTACCACTTCGACCGGGGGACGAAGACCTTCACGGCGAGCTGGTCGACGGCACGCTACGGCACGCTCGGCAGCTTCCCGGCCGGCGCGCGCACGGTGATCTCCACGCCGGCGTACGTCTATCCGCGGGGGTACGACGTCGCCGTCACCGGCGGGCACGTCGTCTCCGCCGCCGGGGCGGACCGGCTCCTGGTCGCCCAGGACACCGGCGCCGCCAGGGTCGCGGTCACCGTCACGTCGCGCTGATCGGTTAGCGTGCCCCGCGTGACCACGGGAACCACGGGAACCACAGGGACCTCGCAGCCGATGCTCGTCCGCAGCGACCTGATCCAGCTCGGCGGCGGCGCCGCGGCGACGGTGCTCGCGGGCGTCGCCCACTACGCCGACTGGCCGGGCTGGCTGGCGTTCGTGGTCGCGGCGATCGCGGTCGCGCTGCTCGCGAGCGTCGTCGGGCTCAGCGTCGAGCAGCTCGGCGACCGCTTCGGACCCGGCGCGACCGGCGTCCTGCAGAGCGCGCTCGGCAACCTGCCGGAGCTGTTCATCTGCCTGTTCGCCCTCAAGTCGGGGCTGGTCGGCGTCGTACAGGCCGCGCTGATCGGGTCGATCCTGAGCAACCTGCTGCTGGTGATGGGCGCTGCGTTCGTGGTCGGCGGCATCAAGCACGGCTCGCAGAGCATCGACTCCGGGCGGGCCCGCACGATCTCGGTGCTGATGATCGTCGCGGTGACGGCGATGGTGTTCCCGTCGCTGACCAAGCTGGAGGGCCACGGCCAGGCGGGATCGGGCGCGGGCGGCCACGAGCAGGCGCTGTCGATCGTGATCTCGGTGGTGCTGCTCGGCCTGTTCGCGCTGACCCTCCCGGCCTCGCTGAGGAAGGACAACTCCACCGGCATGGCCAACGCCGACGCCGACGCGCCCCCGCACGAGGCGGCGCGGTGGCCGGTCTGGCTGGCTGTGGGGATGCTCGCCATCGCCGGCCTGCTCGCCGCGTTCGTGTCCGACTGGTTCGTCTCGGCGCTGACCCCGGCCATGAACTCGTGGGGCATCAACGAGACCTTCGCCGGTCTGGTCATCGTCGCCATCGCCGGCAACGCGATCGAGAACGTCGTCGGCCTCCAGCTCGCCGCCCGCAACCAGTCCGAGTACGCCTTCCAGATCGTCATCAACTCGCCGCTGCAGATCGCGCTGGTCCTGGCGCCGCTGCTGGTGATCCTGTCCAGCCTCCTCGGCTTCACCGCGCTGACGCTGGTCTTCTCGCCGGCCCTGGTGGTGGCTGTCTTCCTGGCGGTGCTGATCGCCGCGGTCATCACCATCGACGGTGAGTCGAACTGGATCGAGGGCGCCTCCCTGATCGGGGTGTACGTCGTGATCGCGGCCTCATTCTGGTGGGGCTAGGAATAACCCGAGGGTGGCCTCGGGTTGCCGCTTCAGTGACCGCGACCGAGACGAGCCCTGACGAGTCGACCGTGCAGGTCGCGACCGCCCGCCCCGGCCTGGCGATCCTGGCGCTCTCCGTCGGAGGGTTCACGATCGGCACCACCGAGTTCATGACCATGGGCGTGCTGCCCGAGGTCGCCCACGGCGTGGGCATCTCCGTGCCGACGGCCGGCCACGTGATCTCGGCGTACGCGCTGGGGGTGGTGGTCGGCGTACCGATCCTGGCGTTCTTCGGGGCCGCCCTGCCGCGCCGGGCCATGCTGGTCGGCCTGATGGCGGCGTACGCCGGCTTCAACGTGCTCTCCGCGCTCGCGCCCAGCTATCCGGTGCTGGCCCTGGCTCGCTTCCTGGACGGCCTGCCGCACGGCGCCTACTTCGGGGTGGCGAGCCTGGTGGCCGCCAGCCTGGTCGTGCCGGAGCGTCGCGGCCGGGCCGTCGCGGGCGTGATGCTCGGGCTGTCGGTGGCCAACGTGGTCGGCGTGCCGTTCGCGACCTGGCTGGGTGAGAACGTCGGCTGGCGGGCGACGTACCTGACCGCGGCCGCTCTGGCCGTCGTCACCGTCGTCGGCGTCCTCGCGGCCGTGCCGAGCGTGGCGGGCGACGCCACCGCGAGCGGCCGTGCGGAGGCGCGCGAGTTCTTCAGCAACGGCCAGGTCTGGCTGACGATGGCGGCGGGCGCGGTCGGCTTCGGCGGGCTCTTCGCCGTCTACTCCTACGTCGCCAAGACCGTCACCGAGGTCGGCGGCCTCGCCACCGGCACCGTGCCGCTGTTCGTGCTCGCCCTCGGGCTCGGCATGGTCGTCGGCACCTGGGTCGCCGGTGAGCTCGCGGCGATCTCGGTCTTCCGCAGCCTGATCGGCGGGGGAGCGGCGAGCGGCCTCTTCCTGCTCGTCTACTTCTTCGTCGCCCCCACCGGCTGGTGGCTGCTGCCCGTGGCCTTCCTGGTCACCGCGAGCGGCTCGGTGCTCGTCATCAACCTGCAGCTGCGGCTGATGGACGTCGCCGGCAACGCGGTCACCCTCGGTGCCGCCATGAACCACGCCGCCCTCAACGTGGCCAACGCGCTCGGCGCCTGGCTGGGCGGCCTGGTCATCGCCGGTGGCCACGGCTACCGCTCGCCCGCACTCGTCGGGGTGGGGCTGAGCGTCCTGGGGGTGCTGATCCTGCTGCTGTCGGCGACCCTGCACCGGCGGGACGCGGGCTCCGCCGTCGCGGACCTCAGCCGTACAGCTTGAGGAAGCCCCGGGACGCCGCTCGCACGATCTCGGCCGGCTCCGCCCGGATCGCGCCGTCGAGCCACGCCGTGATCAGCTCGGCCATGCCGCCGATGAAGAGCAGGCCGGCGAGCTCGTCCTCGGCCGCGCTGTCCTCGGGGAGCTGCAGCCAGGCCCGCGCCTCCTCGGCGGTGCGGTGGGCGAAGTGCCGCAACAGCTCGGTACGCCGCTGCCGCAGCTCGGGCATCGATCCGGCCTCGACGATCGCCACCCGGCCCTTGCGCGGGTCGGCGGCGAGATAGTCCACGAACGCCTCCACCATCGCCTGCGTGCGGGCCGCCGGGTCGTCGCCCGCGGCGTCGGCCGCTGACGTGGTGGTCTGCTCGATCTCGACCGCGACCGCCTCGAGGACGGCTCGCAGCGCCTCGTCGAGGCCGCCGAAGCTCTCGTAGAAGTACCGCTCGGTGAGTCCTGCCTCGGCGCACACCGCCGTCATCGTCGTACGCCGCGACGGGTCGGCCCAGACCTCGAGCGTGGCATCCATCAGGCGGGCCCTGCGCTCGGCCGCCCGGTCCTGCGCGGACACCCCTCGATAGACCCCCGACTGCACCGCCATGGGGCCAGCCTCTCATGCTGCCGAGAAGGTTGACAGGGTATCCTTCCTGAATCACGCTGGCCTGGTGACCCAGGCGATCGAGCTGTCCGAGCCGGTGCGTGGCGACCGGGGCCTTCCGTGGGCCGGCCGCATCCTCGACTACGCCCGCGACCCCCTGGCGCTGTTCCGTCACCAGTGGGAGACCTACGGCCCGGTCTCGCCCTTCCCCTATCTCGGCGAGCGCGGCGTCATCCTGCTCGGGCCGGATGCGTGCGAGGCCGCCCTGCGCAACGGCGACAAGGCGTTCGCGAACGGCCCCGGGTGGGGGCGGATGGTCGGCCCGTTCTTCCACCGCGGCCTGATGCTGCTGGACTTCGAGGAGCACCACCTGCACCGGCGGATCATGCAGGAGGCGTTCGTGCGCGACCGGCTGGCGGCGTACGTGCCGCGCATGCATCCGGCGATCGCCCGCGCCACCGCGACCTGGCCGACCCAACGAGACTTCCGCGCCCACCCCGCGCTGAAGCAGATGACGCTGTCCATCGCGGCGGACATCTTCATGGGCGGCGCCACGGCGACCGGTCCCGAGGAGATGGCACGCGTCAACCGCGCCTTCATCGACTGCGTGCAGGCGGCGACCGGGTGGATCCGGGCGGACGTTCCGTTCACCCGGTGGGGCCGTGCCTTCCGCGGCCGGCGGGTGCTCGAGGACTTCCTGCGCGGCTACCTCCCCGAGAAGCGCGCCCGGCGCACCGACGACTTCTTCTCGGTCCTGTGCCACATCGAGACCGAGGACGGCGAGCGCTTCACCGACGACGACGTCGTCAACCACATGATCTTCCTGATGATGGCGGCCCACGACACCACGACCATCACGACCTCGACCATGCTGCAGTTGCTCGGGCAGCACCCGTCCTGGCAGGAGCGCTGCCGCGAGGAGTCCCGGGCGCTCGGCGACGAGCCGAGCATGTCCGAGCTCGAGGGCCTGACGTCGCTGGACCTGGTGATGAAGGAGGCGCTGCGGCTGCGCGCGCCGGTGCCGGTGCTGGCCCGGCGCACGGTCAAGGACGTGGACGTGCTCGGCGTCCGGATCCCCGCGGACACCCCGGTGATGGTGGGCGTGCAGTTCTCGCACCTGATGCCGGAGTACTGGACCGACCCGGGCACCTTCGACCCCGAGCGCTTCTCGTCCGAGCGCCGCGAGGACCGCTCGCACCGGATGGCCTGGGAGCCGTTCGGGGGAGGGGTGCACAAGTGCATCGGCCTGCACTTCGGGGGCCTGGAGGTGAAGGCCGTCCTGCACCGCCTGCTGCGCGACCACCGCTGGAGCGTCGACCCGTCGTACGTCGCACCGCTGGACAACCACTCGCTGCCGTTCCCCAAGGACGGGGGGCCGATCGACCTGGTGCGGACTGCCTGACAGAATCGGGGACCATGTCCGCCACGACCGCCCAGCCCCCCGTGCCGGAGACGGCCACCGGGCAGCAGGCACCGCAGGGAGCGGCCCGTCCCCGGGTCCTCTCGGGCATCCAGCCGACTGCCGACAGCTACCACCTCGGCAACTACCTCGGAGCGGTGCGCAACTGGCAGATCCTGCAGGCCGACTACGAGCCGTTCTTCTTCATCGCCGACGAGCACGCCATCACCGTCGAGTGGGACCCGAAGCTGCTGCGCGAGCGCACGCTGCGCAGCGCGGCCCAGCTGCTGGCGGCCGGCGTGGACCCCGACAAGTCCGCGATCTTCGTGCAGAGCCACATCCCCGCGCACGCCCAGCTGGCCTGGGTCCTCAACGGCATCACCGGCTTCGGCGAGGCCCGCCGGATGACCCAGTTCAAGGACAAGTCGGCCAAGGGCGGTGAGGGCTCGTCCAGCGTCGGGCTGTTCACCTACCCGATCCTGATGGCGGCCGACATCCTGCTCTACCGCCCGCACTACGTCCCCGTGGGCGAGGACCAGCGTCAGCACCTGGAGCTGACCCGCGACCTGGCGCAGCGGTTCAACAGCCGGTTCAAGAAGACCTTCCGGCTGCCCGAGCCCTACATCCTGAAGTCGACGGCGAAGATCTACGACCTCCAGGAGCCCACGAAGAAGATGTCGAAGTCGGGCTCGGCGCCCAACGGGATCATCGAGATGCTCGACGACCCCGCGGCGACGATCAAGAAGATCAAGAGCGCGGTCACCGACTCCGACGGCGAGATCCGCTACGACCCCGAGAACAAGCCGGGCGTCAGCAACCTGCTCAGCCTGTACGCCGCGCTCGGCGGGGAGTCCATCGCCGACCTCGAGGCGCAGTACGCCGGCCAGGGGTACGGCGCCCTCAAGAGCGACCTCGCCGACGTGGTGACCAGCTACGTCACCCCGTTCCGCGACCGCACCCTGGAGCTCCTCGACGACCAGGACTACCTGATGCAGGTGCTGGCCAGGGGCGCCGAGCGGGCCCGTCCGGTGGCGGAGGCGACGCTGCGCGACGTCTACCAGCGGGTGGGCTTCGTGGCCCCGACCGTCCCGACCGCCCCGGGAGCGCCGGCCTGATGAGCTCGTTCCGCAACGGCATGCCCGATGCTGACGAGACGACCGCGACGATCGGCGTGGCGGTCGCGATCCCGGAGCCGGCGGCGACCCGGCTGCAGGAGTACCGCCTGGAGATCGGCGACCCGACGGCCCTCGGCGTACCGACCCACATCACGCTGATCCCGCCCACCGCCGTCGATCGCGACCTCGCCCCGATCGTCGAGCACCTGGAGCAGGCGGCGACGAAGATCGAGCCGTTCACCGTGCACCTGCGCGGCACCGGCACCTTCCGCCCGGTCTCGCCGGTGGTGTTCGTGGGCCTGGTCGAGGGCATCTCGCAGTGCGAGGCCCTGGCCGACGTCGTACGCCGCGGACCGCTCGGCATCGAGATCGACTGGCCCTACCACCCGCACGTGACGGTGGCGCACCACGTCGACGACGCGACCCTGGACCGGGCGTTCGCGGACATGGCGGACTTCGAGTGCCTCTTCGACGTCCGCGAGTTCCACCTCTACGTGCACCAGGGCGCCGCGGGCTGGGTGCCGCTGCGGAGCTTCGAGCTGACGGCCGGCGCGGCCCAGTAACGTCGGGGCCATGGCGGGCATCAAGCAGCGGCTCGAGGACGCCCGGGAGCGCTCCGCGCTCCTGGACCGCGTGCTCCGCACGGTCGAGCACTACGGATCGGTCAACGGCAGCCAGCAGGCGGCCGGTGTCACCTACTTCGGGTTCCTGTCGGTGTTCCCGGTGCTGGCGCTGGCGTTCTTCGTCATCGGGTACGTCGCCCGCGTCGTCCCGAACGCCCGCGACACCCTGGTCAACGCGATCAGCCAGGTCCTGCCGGGGCTGGTGGGCACCGGGCCGAACCAGATCCAGCTCGCCGACATCGAGAACTCCGCGGGCGCGGTCGGCCTGATCGGCCTCGCCGGTGTCCTGTACGCCGGCCTCGGCTGGCTCTCCGCGCTCCAGACCGCGCTGATCGCGGTCTTCGAGGAGCCCCAGCGGCTGCGGCCCAACTTCATCATGGGCAAGCTGCGCGACCTCAGCGCCCTGGCGGTCCTCGGGGTGGTGCTCCTCGCGGGCGTCGCGGTCTCCGGGGTGATCGGCCACTCCTCGGGCTGGCTGCTGGACAAGCTGGGACTCTCCGGCGGCCTCGGCTGGATCGTCACCGTGCTGGCGGTCGTCGTCGGCGTGGCCGCCGGCACCCTGATGTTCTTCCTGATGTTCGTGCTGCTCGCGCACCCGCGTCTCGGACGGCGCGCGCTGTGGCAGGGGGCGCTGCTCGCCGCGGTCGGGTTCGAGGTCCTCAAGCAGGCCTCCACGCTGCTGCTGGCCTCCACCAAGGGGCAGCCGGCCTTCCAGGCCTTCGGCATCGCGCTGATCCTGCTGGTCTGGATCAACTACTTCTCCCAGGTCACCCTGTACGCCGCCGCCTGGGCCCAGACGTCCCGCGCCCGCACCGTGGCGGACCCGAAGGCCCTGATCAGCCTGCCGGTGCTGCCCGCTGTGAGCCAGGTCGCCGCGCAGCCGCAGTCGGGCAGGGGCGGTCCCTTCGCCGCCGGCGCGGGTACGATGCTGGCTCTCGTCGTACTTCTCAAGCGCACGCGGAGGCCCCACCCATGAAGTTCGAGCGCAAGCACGCCTGGCTGCTGATCGGCGTCGGCATCTGGAACTTCTGGATCTGGCTGACCTTCGCCAAGAACCTGTCCGCCGCCCACAGCCGCGGCGAGGCGCACCCGAAGGGCTACTGGATCGCCCACTCGATCCTGATCGTCGTGGACCTCGTCCTGGGCGCGGTGCTCGGCGGCCTGGGCGTCAAGGCGCTGCGCGCCTCCAAGAGGGCCGAGCGCATCTAGACCAGCGACCCCAGCAGGAAGTACGTCGTCATCGGGCCCTTGCCCTTGACGTCGATCACCTGCGGGGCGCTGAAGGCGTAGCGGTTCTCCAGCAGGTCGTGGGTCGAGGCCGCGACCTGGATCCGGTGCGGCCGGCCGCTGGACTCCATCCGGCTCGCGGTGTTCACCGTGTCGCCCCACAGGTCGTAGGTGAACTTGCGCTGCCCGATCACGCCGGCCACCACCGGGCCCGACGCGATGCCGATCCGCATCGAGATCGGGCTCGGCCAGTCCGCCGAGAGCCGGGTCAGGGTGCGCTGCATGTCCAGGGCGAGCTCGGCCACCGAGGCCGCGTGGTCGGCGTCCGGGGTGGGGAGGCCGGCCACCGCCATGTAGGCGTCGCCGACGGTCTTGATCTTCTCGATCCCGCGCCGGTCGCAGAGCCCGTCGAACTCGCGGAACATCGTGTCCAGCAGCTGCACCAGGGCCTCCGGCGTCAGCGTCTCGGAGACCGGCGTGAAGCCGACGATGTCGGAGAAGAGCACGCTGACGCTGGGGGCCGAGTCGGCGATCGCCCCGGAGCCGGTCCGCAGCCGCTCCGCGATCGAGGCGGGCAGCACGTTGTGCAGGATCTCGTCGGACCGGGCGCGCGCCTCCTCGAGCTCGCGCTCGCGCAGGAAGTTCGTACGCCGCAGCCGCTCGAGCCCGTAGGCGATCGCCCACGTGATCGCGGCCGTGCCGATGGTCGGCGCGATGAGGACCCCCAGCGCGTCCACGCTGTCCAGCGCCCCGGGCAGTGTCAGGCAGACCGCCACGAAGATGGCGACCATCGCGTCGACGGCCCGCATCCGCATCCGCAGCAGGCCGACCGCACCCAGGATCGTGACGCTCGCCGAGGTGCGGAGGTACTCGGTGGGGAAGTCGGCCCCCATGCCGAGCGCCGGGCCGAGCGAGACCAGCACCAGGGTCAGCAACAGCAGCGTGGCCACCTGGAAGTGATCACGCGCGAGCCGGATCCGCTGCAGGATCACGTTGGCGCCGAGGAAGAAGATCACGGTGGCGACCCGGATCGCCAGCGCCGCGACCCGTCCCTCGCTGAGCACCAGCATGTCGAACCCGCCGTACACGACGGTGAACGCGACGCCCACCAACAGGGCGAACGGCGCGGAGGCGATCCCGTTCGCGTCGTCCTGGCGCCGGAACTCGCGCTCGACCTCGGCCTGGTCGAACTCCAGCATCCAGCGCCGCATGTGCAGCTGGGAGTGACGCTCCTCCAGCCACGAACGGATCGCGATCGCACCCACAGCCGAAAAGTAGCGGAGACCCGGGCCCGCCGTACGGCGAAACCCGGGCCTCCCGGCTACTCAGTGGCCGGACTTGAGCGCGGTGCGCAGGTCCTTGTTGAGGAAGGAGATCACGTCGAGCGGGATCTCCTTGGGGCAGGCCGCCGCGCACTCACCGATGTTGGTGCAGCCGCCGAAGCCCTCGTGGTCGTGCTGGCCGACCATGTCGACCACGCGCGACCAGCGCTCGGGCTGGCCCTGGGGCAGCTCGCCGAGGTGGGTGATCTTGGCGCCGAGGAACAGCGAGGCCGAGCCGTTGGGGCAGGCCGCCACGCAGGCACCGCAGCCGATGCAGGTCGCCACGTTGAAGGCGCGCATCGCGTGGTCGCGGGGGACCGGCACCGAGTTGGCCTCGGGGGCCGAGCCGGTGTTGGCCGAGATGTAGCCGCCGGACTGGATGATCCGGTCGAAGGCCGACCGGTCCACGACGAGGTCCTTGATGACGGGGAACGCCGCCGAGCGCCACGGCTCGATGGTGATCGTGTCGCCGTCCTTGAAGGAGCGCATGTGCAGCTGGCAGGTCGTGGTGACCTCCGGGCCGTGCGCCTCGCCGTTGATCATCAGCGAGCACATGCCGCAGATGCCCTCGCGGCAGTCGGAGTCGAACGCCACGGGCTCCTCGCCCTGGTCGTTGAGCTGCTCGTTGAGGACGTCGAGCATCTCCAGGAAGCTCATGTCCGAGGAGATGCCCTCGACGTGGTAGGTGCGGATCCCGCCCCGGTCGTCGGCGCCGGTCTGACGCCAGATCTTGAGGGTCAGCCTCATGCCGTCTGTACCGTCCTGGCTCACTTGTAGGACCTCTGCTTCATCTCGA
Organism: Nocardioides ultimimeridianus; assembly: GCF_054777895.1. Taxonomy (NCBI): domain Bacteria; kingdom Bacillati; phylum Actinomycetota; class Actinomycetes; order Propionibacteriales; family Nocardioidaceae; genus Nocardioides; species Nocardioides ultimimeridianus. The sequence goes on from NZ_BAAHAB010000022.1 coordinate 141,244, forward strand.
TGGCCGTGTAGACCAGGTCTTCCTTGTGCAGGATGGGCGCCTCGCCCTCACCGGCCCACTCCCACGCGGCGACGTAGGCGAACTCGTCGTCGTGACGCAGCGCCTCGCCGTCCTCGGTCTGGGACTCGGCGCGGAAGTGGCCGCCGCAGGACTCGCGCCGGTTGAGGGCGTCGATGCACATCAGCTCGCCGAGCTCGATGAAGTCGGCGACGCGGCCGGCCTTCTCCAGGCTCTGGTTGAGCGTGTCCGCGGCGCCGAGGACCTTGACGTTGGTCCAGAAGTCCTGCTTGAGCTCGCGGATCATGTCGATCGCCTTGCGCAGGCCCTCGGCCGTGCGCTCCATGCCGCAGTACTCCCACATGATGTGGCCGAGCTCGCGGTGGTAGCTGTCGACCGAGCGGGTGCCCTGGATCGCGAGGAACTTCGCGACCCGGTCCTCGACCTCCTGCTTGGCCTCCACGACCGCCGGGTGCGACTCGTCGATCTCGTCGAACGGGCCGTCGGCGAGGTAGTCGCGGATGGTGTGCGGGAGGACGAAGTAGCCGTCGGCCAGGCCCTGCATCAGGGCCGAGGCGCCGAGGCGGTTGGCGCCGTGGTCGGAGAAGTTCGCCTCGCCGGTCACGAACAGGCCCGGGATCGTGGACTGCAGGTCGTAGTCGACCCACAGGCCGCCCATGACGTAGTGCACGGCGGGGTAGATCCGCATCGGCACCTCGTACGGGTTCTCGCCCGTGATCCGCTCGTACATGTCGAGGAGGTTGTCGTACTTCTCCTCGATGGCGTCCTTGCCGAGGCGCTCGATGGCGTCCTTGAAGTCGAGGTAGACGCCGCGCCGGAAGTCGCCGACCATCGGGCCGACGCCGCGACCCTCGTCGCACATGTTCTTGGCCTGGCGGGAGGCGATGTCGCGGGGGACCAGGTTGCCGAAGGACGGGTAGATCCGCTCCAGGTAGTAGTCGCGGTCCTCCTCGGGGATGTCCCGCGGGTCCTTGGTGCAGTCCTCCTTCTTCTTCGGCACCCAGATCCGGCCGTCGTTGCGGAGGGACTCCGACATCAGCGTCAGCTTGGACTGGTGCTCGCCGGAGACCGGGATGCACGTGGGGTGGATCTGCGTGTAGCAGGGGTTGGCCATGTAGGCGCCCTTGCGGTGCGCACGCCACGCGGCGGTGACGTTGGAGCCCATCGCGTTGGTCGAGAGGTAGAAGACGTTGCCGTAGCCGCCGGAGGCGATCACCACGACGTCGGCCAGGTGGGTCTCGATCTCGCCGGTGACCATGTCGCGCGCGATGATCCCGCGCGCCTTGCCGTCGGCGATGATCACCTCGAGCATCTCGTGACGCGTGTACGCCGTGACGGTGCCGGCCTTGATCTGCCGCTCCATCGCCTGGTAGGCGCCGATCAGCAGCTGCTGGCCGGTCTGGCCGCGGGCGTAGAACGTGCGGGAGACCTGGACGCCGCCGAAGGAGCGGTTGTCGAGGAGACCGCCGTACTCACGGGCGAACGGGACGCCCTGCGCGACGCACTGGTCGATGATGTTCGTGCTGACCTCGGCCAGGCGGTAGACGTTCGACTCGCGCGAGCGGTAGTCGCCGCCCTTGACGGTGTCGTAGAAGAGACGGTGGACCGAGTCGCCGTCCTCCTTGTAGTTCTTGGCCGCGTTGATGCCGCCCTGGGCGGCGATCGAGTGCGCCCGGCGCGGGGAGTCCTGGTAGCAGAAGGACTTCACGTTGTAGCCGGCCTCGCCGAGCGTGGCCGCGGCGGCGCCGCCGGCCAGGCCGGTGCCGACGATGATGATGTCGAGCTTGCGGCGGTTGGCCGGGTTGACCAGGCGCGCCTCGAACTTGCGGGTCTGCCAGCGGTCGGCGATCGGGCCCTGGGGCGCCTTGGTGTCGACGAGCGGGTCGCCCGCGACGTAGTAGCCCGCCGCGTCGTCGTACTCGCCCGGGGACGGCTCGTCGTGCGATCCGTGGTGGGTCAGGGTGGTGTCCGGCATGTCAGTCATTGCGTTGGTCTTCCTGCTAGGCCGGTCAGTCGATGATGCCGAAGACGACACCGAGCGGGACGAGCGAGAAGCCGCCCGCGATCACGATCGCCACCGCGAGGGCGAAGGTCCGGGCGCGAGCGCGCGCCTGGGCCGAGCCGGTCCAGCCGAGCGTCTGCATCGCGCTCCAGGTGCCGTGGTGGATGTGGGCGCCCAGGAAGGCCATCGACACCAGGTAGATGACGGTGTTCCACCAGGTCTTGAAGTCGTCGACCAGCAGGTTGTACGGGTCGTTGGTCGGCCCGCCGGACGGGTTGACCTTGCCGATCGTGAAGTTGATCAGGTGCCAGATCAGGAAGCCCAGGATCCACACGCCGGCGATGCGCATGATGCGCGCCGCCGGGATGGCCCCGGTGTGCTTCTTGACGACGTACTTGATCGGGCGCGCCTTGGCCGCGCGCCGCCACAGCGCCGCGCCGGCAGAGATGTGCACGACGATCGCGAGGATCAGCAGCACGCGCATCAGCCACAGGAAGCCCTCGCGCGGCAGCATCGGCGTACCGAGGACGCGCAGGTGCGCGGCGTACTCGTCGAACGCGTTGTGCCCGGCGAAGGCCTTCAGGTTGCCGTACATGTGGACGAGGACGAATCCGATGAAGAGAACGCCGCTGGCGGCCATCAGGAACTTCAGCGCGATGGTCGTGCGGACCGCGCGTGAGTTCTCGACAAGCCCCGTCTGGGAGATGAGAGGTGCAGCCACGGCCGTCACGGTACCGCTCACCGGCGGGCCCGGCGATCCCGGGGGTTTGCGGTGTGGCCCCTTTCACATTCGGGGCCGAAGGTGCAGACTCGGTCGCGCTTTGCCTCCCACCAACGCGAGGAAGGTCAGATGGCGACGGACACCAACGGGGTTCACGGCCCGACGAGGGCCAGGATCGAGGAGGGGACGCTTCGCACGGACCGTTGGTGGGCCTACCCGCTGACGACGTTCGTCGTCTTCACCGCCTTCGTCGTCTACGCGACGATCCGCGCGTTCGCGGGATCGCACTACTACGCGGCGCCGTACCTCTCGCCGTTCTACTCGCCCTGCCTGGGCGACTGCGTGAAGGGCAGCAGCGACTTCGGCCAGCCGTTCTCGTGGTGGCCGCTCTCGGCGGCGCTGATCATCTTGATCTTCCCGCTGGGCTTCCGGATGAGCTGCTACTACTACCGCAAGGCCTACTACCGGTCCTTCTGGCTCTCGCCGCCCGCGTGCGCGGTCGCGGAGCCGCACTCGGCGTACTCCGGCGAGACGCGGCTGCCGCTGATCCTCAACAACCTCCACCGCTACTTCTGGTACGCCGCCGTGGTGGTCGGGCTGATCCTCACCTACGACGCGGTGCTGGCCTTCCGCAACCCCGACGACCAGTGGTTCCACATGGGGCTCGGCACCGTGGTGATGTGGGTCAACGTGATCCTGATCTGGGCCTACACGCTGGGCTGCCACTCCTGCCGGCACATCGTCGGCGGTCGGCTGCGGCACTTCAGCAAGCACCCGGTCCGCTACTGGATGTGGACCCAGGTCTCGAAGCTGAACGGCAAGCACGCCATGTACGCCTGGCTCTCGCTGTTCTCGGTGGCCCTCACCGACCTCTACATCTACCTGGTGTCCAACGGCACGATCTCCGACCTGAGGTTCTTCTGACATGACGACCGACCGGCACCCGATGACGGGTAACGAGATGTCCGGCGACGCCGAGGGCGGCATGGAGCGGCACCAGTACGACGTCGTGGTGATCGGCGCCGGCGGGTCCGGCCTGCGCGCGGCGATCGCGGCCCACGAGGCGGGCGCCAAGGTCGCGGTGCTGTGCAAGTCGCTGCTCGGCAAGGCGCACACCGTGATGGCCGAGGGCGGCGCCGCCGCGGCGATGGGCAACGTCTACCCCGAGGACAACTGGCAGGTGCACTTCCGCGACACCATGCGCGGCGGGAAGATGCTCAACAACTGGCGGATGGCGCAGATCCACGCGCAGGAGGCCCCCGACCGGGTGATGGAGCTCGAGGACTGGGGCGCGCTCTTCGACCGCACCAAGGACGGCCTGATCTCCCAGCGCGACTTCGGCGGCCACCGCTACGCCCGGCTCGCCCACATCGGCGACCGCACCGGGCTGGAGATGATCCGCACGCTCCAGCAGCGACTGGTATCGCTGGGCATCGACGTCTACATGGAGTTCACCGTCACCGACCTGCTCAAGGTCGACGGCGCGATCGCCGGCGCCTTCGGCTACTGGCGCGAGTCCGGCCGGTTCGTCACCTTCGACGCCCCGGCGGTCATCCTCGCGACCGGCGGCTTCGGCAAGGGCTGGAAGGTCACCTCGAACTCCTGGGAGTACACCGGCGATGGCCACGCGCTCGCGCTGCGCGCCGGCGCGACGCTGATCAACATGGAGTGCGTGCAGTTCCACCCCACCGGGATGGTGTGGCCGCCCTCGGTCAAGGGCCTGCTCGTCACCGAGTCGGTGCGCGGCGACGGCGGCATCCTGAAGAACTCCGAGGGTCGCCGGTTCATGTTCGACCACATCCCGGAGTACTTCCGCGCCGAGACCGCCGACACCGAGGAGGAGGCGGACCGGTGGTACGACGACAAGAAGAACAACCGGCGTCCCCCCGAGCTGCTGCCGCGTGACGAGGTGGCCCGAGCGATCAACGCCGAGGTCAAGGCCGGTCGCGGCACGCCCCACGGCGGGGTCTACCTCGACATCGCGTCGCGGCGCACGCCGGAGTTCATCAAGAAGCGGCTGCCCTCGATGTACCACCAGTTCAAGGAGCTGGCCGACGTCGACATCACCGCCGAGCCGATGGAGATCGGCCCGACCTGCCACTACGCGATGGGCGGTGTCGAGGTCGACGCCGACACCGAGCAGTCGCTGGTCCCGGGCCTGTTCGCGGTCGGCGAGTGCTCGGGCGGCATGCACGGCTCGAACCGGCTCGGCGGCAACTCGCTCTCGGACCTCATCGTGTTCGGCAAGCGGGCCGGCGACTCGGCGGCGGCGTACGCCTCGGGTCGCGCGGGCGGCGCGACGGCTCCCGACGACGTGATCGCGGCCGCCAAGCGGCAGGCGCTGGCGCCCTTCGAGCACGAGGGCGGGGAGAACCCCTACACGATCCAGTCGGACCTGCAGCAGACCATGCAGGACCTCGTCGGGATCATCCGCGACGCCCCCGAGCTCGAGCAGGCGATCACCGCGATCGAGGAGCTCAGGCAGCGCGCCCAGCACCTCAGCGTCGAGGGGCACCGGCAGTACAACCCCGGCTGGCACCTCGCCATCGACCTGCGCAACCTGCTGCTCGTGGCCGAGTCGGTCGCCAAGGCGGCGCTGGAGCGCAAGGAGTCGCGCGGCGGGCACACCCGCAACGACTTCCCCGGGCCGGACCCGGAGTGGGGGAGCAAGAACCTCGTCGTACGCCTCAATGCCGAAGGCACGGGCGTCGACCTGACCGAGCAACCCCTGCCGGTCATGCCCGCCGAGCTCAAGCAGTTCTTCGAGGAGTGACCATGGGCTACCAGCTGAAGCTCCGGATCTGGCGCGGCGACAAGAGTGGCGGCGAGATCAAGGACTACCCGGTCGAGGTGTCCGAGGGCGAGGTCGTGCTCGACGCGATCCACCGCGTGCAGGGCACCCAGGCGGGCGACCTGGCGGTGCGGTGGAACTGCAAGGCCGGCAAGTGCGGCTCGTGCAGCGCCGAGGTCAACGGCAAGCCGCGGCTGATGTGCATGTGCCGGCTCTCGGACTTCGAGCCCGAGGAGACCATCACGGTCACGCCGATGCGCACCTTCCCGGTGATCCGCGACCTGGTCACCGACGTCTCGTTCAACTACGAGAAGGCCAAGCAGCTGCCGTCGGTCTCCCTCCCGCCCCGCGACGCCGACGGCAAGCGGCGGATGGCTCAGGTCGACGTCGAGCGCGGCCAGGAGTTCCGCAAGTGCATCGAGTGCTTCCTGTGCCAGAACACCTGCCACGTCGTGCGTGACCACGAGGAGAACAAGGAGGCCTTCGCCGGCCCCCGCTTCTTCCTGCGGTACGCCGAGCTCGACATGCACCCGCTCGACACCCACGACCGGCGCGAGCTGGCCCAGGGTGCCGCCGGCATCGGGCTGTGCAACATCACCAAGTGCTGCACCGAGGTCTGCCCGGAGGGCATCAAGATCACCGACAACGCGATCATCCCGATGAAGGAGCGCGTGGTGGACAAGAAGTACGACCCGCTGGTGTGGCTGGGCAACAAGATCGGTCTGCGGAACAAGGACTACGAGGGCCGCACCGAGGTCTGACCCCGTCGGTGCGAGACCTCAGGCGGCGAGCGGAGCCGGCGCGGGGTAGTGCGCCGCGACCAGCTCGTCCACGGCCTCGGCCCAGCTGCGCTGCATGACCAGCTCCCGGCCGCGCGCCCCGAGCAGTGCACGGTGCGGGTCGCCCGCGACCGCCTGCACGGCCCGCAGCAGCCCACGCCGGTCCTCGGGGTCGTAGAGCAGCCCGGTCTCCAGGTGCCGTACGACGTCGGGTGCGCCACCGGCCCGCGGCGCGACGGTCGGTACGCCGGAGGCGGCGGCCTCGCGCAGCACGTGGCAGTCGGTCTCGGCCGCACCGGGGTGGACGAGCACGTCCAGCGTCGGCAGGGCGACGGTGAGGTCGCCGGTGGCCAGCGCGCCGGTGAACCGCGCCGCGGGCAGGCGCTTGGCCAGCCAGTCGCGCTCGGGGCCGTCGCCGATGATCACCACGCGGGCGTCCCGCAGCCGCGCGAGGTCCGCCAGCCGGCGTACGCCGTGACGCTTGTGGAGGCTGCCGGCGTACCCGACCACGGTCTGGGGCGTGCCCGCCTTCGCCCGCGACCAGGAGGTGTGCAGCCACTGGTCGCGCAGGGCGGGGGTGAACGCGGCCGTGTCGACCCCCGGCGCCCACAGCTCGGCCTCGACGCCCAGCTCGGCGGCGCGCTCGACCATCCACCGCGAGGTGACCAGCACCTGGTCGGCGCGGCCGCCGACCTTGGCCCGCCAGTAGTCGGCCGCGAGGTCGAAGACCGGCGACTGCTCGACGGCAAGGGAGGCGATGCCCATCCGCTGGGCGTGCTTGAGCGCCTTGCGCCCGACGCCGCGCGGGGAGTGGGTCTGCACCAGGTCGGGCCCGAACGCCTCGAGGGCTGCCTTGACCTGCGGACCGGTGGGCTCCAGCGGCCGCATCCGGACCACCTGGCAGCCGCGGTACGTCGCCAACCCGGGCCCCGGCGCGATGATCCGCACGGTGTGCCCGAGGTCGACCAGCCGGTCGGCCGTGGCCTTGAGCGTGGTGGTCGTGGAGTCGACGGCGGGGTAGAACGTCTCGGTCACCAGCGCGATCCTCATGCTCCGACAGTGCCGGTCCGAGGTTGCGCCACCTTGAGACCCCAGGTGCGCCGAGGTGTACGCCGGGTGAACTCAGCCGACCGGCGGCGTCTGGCCGCGCCGGATCGCGTCCGCGACCTCGTGGATGCGCAGGCCACTGGCCTGCCAGTCGCCCGCGGGCGCGTCCCACACGATCTCGAACCCGCGGCGGGCCTCGATCGTCCAGGCCTTCCCGAAGAGGGCACGGCCCAGGACCGCGAGCGGCAGCAGGAGCAGCAGGAGCAGGAACTCGGCCGCGACGATCAGACCGAGGACGATGAACGGCAGCGCCAGGATCAGCAGGATGATGCCGATGACGGCGCTGATGGGGTCGTCCCCGAGGCCGCCGGCTCCCCAGTCAAGCGGTGTGCTGACGTCGCCCATGCCCGTGAGCCGGCGCCGCCAGGGCACCCATCGCCGCGTCACCCGCCAGGTCTGCCCACTCGGGTCCTTCACCTTCACGGCCGGAACCTACCCAGGGACCACGAATTGGTCACATACCCGGGAGTAGGAATCGCGCGCCGATAAAGTGGTCACTCGTGACTGATGCACCGCTGACGCTCGCGCAGCCCGAGGACGCCCACTCCCGCGAGGAGTGGGAGGCGGCCACGGCCGCCGTGCTCCGCAAGGCGCGACGCCTCGCCGAGGACGACGCCGACAGCCTGGTCTGGGACAAGCTGGCCCGTACGACGCTCGACGGCGTGGTCATCACCCCGCTCGGCACGCCCGACGACCTCGAGGGCCGCCAGACCTCCGGGCGCCCCACCCGCGCCGGCGCCTGGGACATCCGGGCCCGCCTGGCCGGGGCAGGGGAGAGGCTGCTCAACGAGCACGCCCTGGTCGACCTCGACGGTGGCGTGACCTCGCTGTGGGTCGGCGCGAGCGTGGACACCGACTTCGCCACGCTGCTGGACAAGGTCCTCCTCGACCTCGCCCCGGTCGTCCTCGACCCGGTGGGCGACCCGGTCGCCGTCGCGTCGGCGTTCCTCGAGCACGCGACGTACGCCGAGCTCCACCCGGGCACGAACCTCGGTGTGGACCCGATCGGCGGTGCGCTGCGCGGGCTGGTCGAGCCCGGCACGCAGAAGAACGTCGACGACATCGTCACGATCGCGAAGCTCGCGCAGGAGCACGGCATCCTCGGCCTGGTCGTGGACGCGACCGCGGCCCACGACCTCGGCGCCAGTGACGTGCAGGAGCTGGCGCAGAGCCTGTTCGCGGGTGCGCAGTACCTCCGCGTCCTCGAGCAGGCAGGCGTCGACGTCGCCGACGCCGCGCGGCTGATCGAGTTCCGCTACGCGGCCACCGACGAGCAGTTCCCGACCATCGCCAAGCTGCGCGCGGCGCGGCGGCTGTGGGCGCGGGTGCTGGAGCTGTCCGGCGTCGCGACGGACGCGGACGCCGGCGTCGCCATGCGGATCCACGCCGTCACCAGCCGCCCGATGTACAGCAAGTACGACCCCTACGTGAACATGCTGCGCGCCACCGTCGCCGCGTTCGCGGCCGGCGTGGGCGGCGCGGACGCCGTCACCGTCCTTCCCTTCGACGAGCCGCTGGGCCAGCCCGAGGCCCTCGGCCGCCGGATCGCGCGCAACGTCTCGCACCTGCTGATGGACGAGTCGCACGTGCACGAGGTGGCCGACCCCGCCGGTGGCTCGTACGCCGTCGAGCGGCTCACCGACGACCTCGCGGTCGCCGCCTGGGAGCTGTTCGGCCGGCTCGACGAGGGCGAGGAGCTCGCCCCGCTGATCGAGGCGACCGTGGCGGCCCGCGAGGCCGCGATCGCGAAGCGCAAGCAGCCGATCACCGGTGTCTCGGAGTTCCCGAACCTCGCCGAGGAGCTGCCCGTGCGCGAGCCCAGCGTGGACGGCGCCTTCGTCCGCCGCTACGGCGCATCCTTCGAGGCGCTGCGCGACGAGCCCGCGACCACGCCCGTCTTCCTGGCCACGCTCGGCCCGATCGCCCAGCACACCGCCCGCGCGACCTTCGCCGCCAACCTGTTCGCCGCCGGCGGCGTCGCCGTCGACGTCGCGGGAGCCACCTCCGGCGTCGACGATCTGCTCAAGGCGTACGCCGGGCAGGCGGTCGTCTGCCTGGCCGGCTCGGACACGGCGTACGAGGAGTGGGGCGCCGACGCGGCCGCCGCCCTCCGCGAGGCCGGGGCGACCCGCGTGATCATCGCCGGCAAGCCGACCGACTACACCGACGACTCGGCCGCGATGGGCGTGGACGCGTTGTCCTTCCTGGCCCGGACCCGAGAGGCGCTGGCATGAGCATCCCGAAGAGCTTCAAGGACCAGCCGCTGACCGGCGGCACCGCTCCCTCGACCGGCGAGGTCCACGGCGACCTGGTCTCGTGGCACTCCCCGGAGGGCATCGAGATCAAGCCGTCGTACGGCCCTGAGGACGTCAAGGACCTCGACGCCCTCGACACCTGGCCGGGTCTCTCGCCGTTCCTGCGCGGGCCCTACCCGACCATGTACACCTCCCAGCCCTGGACCATCCGGCAGTACGCCGGCTTCTCCACCGCCGAGGAGTCCAACGCCTTCTACCGCCGCAACCTGGCCGCGGGCCAGAAGGGCCTGAGCGTCGCCTTCGACCTGGCGACCCACCGCGGCTACGACTCCGACCACCCGCGCGTGCGCGGCGACGTCGGCATGGCCGGTGTCGCGATCGACTCGATCTACGACACCCGCACCCTGTTCGACGGCATCCCGCTGGACCAGATGTCGGTGTCGATGACGATGAACGGCGCGGTGCTGCCGGTCCTCGCGCTCTACATCGCCGCGGCCGAGGAGCAGGGGGTGAAGCCGGAGCAGCTCACGGGGACCATCCAGAACGACATCCTCAAGGAGTTCATGGTCCGCAACACCTACATCTACCCGCCGACGCCGTCGATGCGGATCATCTCCGACATCTTCGCGTTCACCTCGGAGCGGATGCCGCGGTTCAACTCGATCTCCATCTCCGGCTATCACATGCAGGAGGCGGGGGCGACCGCCGACCTCGAGCTGGCCTACACGCTGGCCGACGGCGTCGAGTACATCCGCGCCGGTCTCGCGGCGGGCATGACCATCGACCAGTTCGCGCCGCGGCTGTCCTTCTTCTGGGCGATCGGCATGAACTTCTACATGGAGGTCGCGAAGATGCGCGCGGCCCGGGCCCTGTGGTCGCGACTGGTGCGCCAGTTCGACCCGCAGAACCCCAAGTCGCTGTCGCTGCGCACCCACAGCCAGACCTCCGGCTGGTCGCTGACCGCCCAGGACGTCTTCAACAACGTCGGTCGTACGGCGATCGAGGCGATGGCCGCGACGCAGGGCCACACCCAGTCGCTGCACACCAACGCCCTCGACGAGGCGATCGCGCTGCCGACCGACTTCTCCGCGCGGATCGCCCGCAACACCCAGCTGCTGCTGCAACAGGAGTCGGGCACGACGTACTCCATCGACCCGTGGGGCGGCTCCTACTACGTCGAGAGGCTGACCCACGACCTCGCCGAGCGCGCGTGGGCGCACATCCAGGAGGCCGAGGCCGCCGGCGGCATGGCCAAGGCCATCGAGCAGGGCATCCCGAAGATGCGCATCGAGGAGGCGGCCGCCCGCACCCAGGCGCGCATCGACTCGGGCGCGCAGAAGGTCATCGGCGTCAACACCTTCCGCCTGCCGCAGGAGGACAAGCTCGACGTCCTCAAGGTCGACAACGACTCGGTCTACCGCCAGCAGATCGCGAAGCTGGAGCGGCTGCGCGCCGAGCGGAGCCCGGAGGACGTGGAGGCCGCGCTGCAGGCGCTCACCAACGCCGCCGACCGGGGCGACGGCAACCTGCTCGAGCTCGCGGTCGCCGCGGCCCGGAACAAGGCCACCGTGGGTGAGATCTCCGACGCGCTGGAGAAGGTCTACGGCCGCCACCAGGCCGTGATCCGTACGATCTCCGGCGTGTACAGGAGCGAGGTCGGCAACGACGACGCAGCCGCGAAGGTGCTGGAGGCGACCGCCAAGTTCGAGGAGGACGAGGGCCGCCGCCCGCGCATCCTCGTCGCCAAGATGGGCCAGGACGGCCACGACCGCGGCCAGAAGGTCGTCGTATCGGCCTTCGCCGACCTCGGCTTCAACGTCGATGTGGGCCCGCTGTTCAGCACGCCCGAGGAGGTCGCGCAGCAGGCCGTCGACGCCGACGTCCACATCGTCGGGGTGTCCTCGCTGGCCGCCGGCCACCTGACCCTGCTCCCCGCGCTGAAGAAGGCGCTCGAGGACCAGGGCCGCGGCGACATCATGATCGTCATCGGCGGTGTGATCCCGCCCGACGACGTACCGACCCTGAAGGAGATGGGCGCCGCCGCGGTGTTCCTGCCCGGCACCGTCATCGCCGAGTCCGCGCTCGACCTGCTCGCGCAGCTCTCGGAGCAGCTCGGTCACTGAGCGCGTCCAGGTAGGTCGCCCCGGCCCGGATCATGGCGGCGACCTACCCGCGCACCGGGCTCAGTAACCTTGGCCGCGTGGTGAAGGACGCGGCGCAGGTGGCACAGCTCGTCGAGGGCGTTCTCGCCGGCCAGCGCGCGCAGGTCTCGCGCGCGATCACCCTGGTCGAGTCGCGCAAGCCGGCCCACCGCGAGCTCGCACGCGACCTGCTGGCCCAGCTGACCCCGCACGCCGGCAACGCGATCCGGGTCGGCATCTCCGGCGTGCCCGGCGTCGGCAAGAGCACGACCATCGAGGCGCTCGGCACCAACCTCACCGCCGAGGGGCACCGCGTCGCGGTGCTCGCCGTGGACCCGAGCTCGGTCCGCACCGGCGGCTCGGTGCTCGGCGACAAGACCCGGATGGCCCGGCTCAGCGTCGACCCCAACGCCTACATCCGTCCCTCGCCGTCCGAGGGCACCCTCGGCGGCGTGGCGCGCGCGACGGCGCAGGCGATGACGATCGTCGAGGCGGCCGGGTACGACGTGGTGCTGGTCGAGACCGTCGGCGTCGGCCAGTCCGAGGTGACCGTGGCCGGCATGGTCGACACCTTCCTGTTCCTGACCATCGCGCGCACGGGCGACCAGCTCCAGGGCATCAAGAAGGGCATCCTGGAGATCGTCGACGTGATCGGCGTGAACAAGGCCGACGACGGTGAGCAGGAGGTCGCGGCCCGGGTCGCGGCACGCGAGCTGTTCGGCGCCCTCAAGCTGGTGCGGGGGAGCGCGGCGGCGCCGCCGGTCATCACCTACTCCGGCCTGCACAACAAGGACCTCGACGTCGTCTGGGGCGAGGTCATCAAGCACCGCGAGGCGCTCGGCACCGAGGGGCTGGCCCGCAAGCGGGCCGAGCAGCAGCTCGACTTCACCTGGGCCCTGGTCCGTGACGAGCTCGACCAGCGGCTGCGTCACTCGGCCGGGGTGAAGGCGATCCGCGACGTCGTACGGGAGCAGGTGCTGGCCGGCGAGCTGACCGCTCCGCTGGCCGCCGACCGGCTGCTCGCGGCGTACGACGATCCGGGTCAGGTCTCGACGCGGTAACGAACCGGCGAAATCCGGCGCAATCCCTCGTCGCCCAGCGTCAGTTCGCCTACTGTGCTGCGCAAGCGCGGGAGGGTTTCCTGCGTCCCCGATTCCCGGACTCACAGGAGGACCCGTGCACAAGAGCGCACGTCTTGCCGCAGTTGCAGCGGTCGCAGGTCTCGCACTGACCGCATGCGGTAGCAACAACGGCACCGCGACCGACGGTACGTCCGGCGCGACGTCGACGGCGACGGGTGGGTCCACGGACGCTTCCCAGGCCGCGCAGTACCCCGACTTCAAGGCCTGCATGGTGTCCGACACCGGCGGCTTCAACGACCACTCCTTCAACGAGACCGCGCTCAAGGGCCTCACCGCCGCCGGCTCGACGTACGGCGTCAAGACCACGAAGCTGCAGTCCAACGCGGACTCCGACTACGCGGTCAACCTGAAGACCGAGGTCAAGGCCGGCTGTGACCAGATCACCGCCGTCGGGTTCCTGATGGCCGACGCGACGCTGGCGGCCGCGAAGGCCAACCCCAAGACCGACTTCGCGATCATCGACAACTCCTACGTCGACGCCAACGGCAAGCCGATCAAGCTCCCGGCCAACCTCAAGGAGCTGACCTTCGCCACCGACCAGCCCTCGTTCCTCGCGGGCTACCTCGCGGCGGGCACGAGCCACACCGGCGTCGTCGGCACCCTCGGCGGTCTGCAGATCCCGACCGTGACGATCTTCATGGACGGCTTCCTGGCCGGTGTCAACCAGTACAACAAGGACACCGGCAAGAGCGTCAAGGTCGTCGGCTGGAACGGCAAGAGCGGCCAGTTCTCCAACGACTTCGCCGACACCTCCAAGTGCAAGACGATCGCGACGACCGAGATCCAGCAGGGTGCGGACATCGTCTTCCCGGTCGCGGGTGGCTGTGGCACCGGCGCGCTCGACGCGGCCAAGGCGGCCAACGACCTCGGCATCTGGGTCGACACCGACGGCTACGAGTCGCTCGACCCGACGTACCACTCGATGCTGCTGACGTCGGTGGTCAAGCGGGTCGACAACGCGACCACCGCGGCGGTCCTCGACGCCGCGAGCGGCAAGTGGAACAACGACCCGTACGTCGGCACCCTGGAGAACCAGGGCGTCAGCCTCGCGTCGTTCCACGACCTCGACGCCAACGTCCCGGCCGACCTGAAGGCCAAGATCGCCGACTACCAGCAGAAGATCATCGACGGCTCCTACACCGTCGGCTCCGGCAGCTGACCCGAGCTCGACACGAGGCCGGGGCGGGATCCACCGCCCCGGCCTCGCCCGTCCCTCACCGGTCCGGGTGACCGGCGCGGGCGGGACTACGCTCAGCACAGCAGCGCCCGTCCGAAGGAGGACCCATGCGCCTGGAGATCCAGGGGCTGACGAAGCGGTTCGGCGACTTCACCGCCAACGACCACATCGACCTGACCATCGAGCCCGGTGAGATCCACTGCCTGCTCGGCGAGAACGGCGCGGGCAAGTCCACGCTGATGAACATGCTGTACGGCCTGCTGTCGCCCACCGAGGGCCGGATCATCGCCGACGGGGAGCCGCTGGAGCTGGGCAGCCCGGCCGATGCGATCGCGGCCGGGATCGGCATGGTGCACCAGCACTTCATGCTGGTGCCGGTCTTCACGGTCGCCGAGAACGTGATGCTCGGGCGGGAGCAGACCCGCGCCGGCGTGGTCCTGGACCGCAAGGCCGCCGAGCGCAAGGTGCGCGAGCTGTCCGACCGCTACAACCTCTCGGTCGACCCGCACGCCCTCGTCGGCGACCTGCCGGTGGGGGTGCAGCAGCGCGTGGAGATCATCAAGGCGCTGGCCAACGACGCCGACGTACTCATCCTCGACGAGCCGACCGCGGTGCTGACGCCCCAGGAGATCGACGAGCTCATGGAGGTCATGCGCAGCCTCAAGGCGCAGGGCACCTCCATCATCTTCATCACCCACAAGCTGCGCGAGGTCAAGGCGGTCGGCGACCGGATCTCGGTCATCCGGCGCGGCAAGGTCGTCGGCACGGCCGCACCGACCGCCTCGGAGAACGAGCTCGCCGAGATGATGGTCGGGCGCGCGGTGAAGCTCGTCGTCGACAAGGAGCCGGCCCAGGCCGGCTCGCCGGTCCTCACCGCGACCGACGTGACGGTCTTCGACCCGCGCGGGCACCAGGTCGTCAAGGGCGTGTCGTTCGAGGCCCGGGCCGGGGAGATCCTCGGCATCGCCGGCGTCCAGGGCAACGGCCAGACCGAGCTCATCAAGTCGCTGCTGGGGCTGGTCACGCCGGACGCCGGAGAGATCGTCCTCGAGGGGCGCTCGCTCACCAAGGCCGGCCCGCGTCGCAGCCTCGACGCCGGGATCGGCTTCATCCCCGAGGACCGCGGGCAGGACGGGTTCGTCGGCTCGTTCTCGGTCCAGGAGAACCTCGTCCTCGACCTGTACCGCGACGAGCGCTTCGCGCGCGGGCCGGCGCTGCGGATGGCCGCGATCGAGCAGAACGCGCGCGAGCGCATCGAGACCTTCGACATCCGCACCCAGGGCGCCGCGGAGCCCGTGGCGTCGCTGTCGGGCGGCAACCAGCAGAAGGTGGTCGTGGCGCGTGAGCTCTCGCGGCCGCTGAAGGTGCTGGTCGCCTCCCAGCCGACGCGCGGCGTCGATGTGGGGTCGATCGAGTTCATCCACCAGCGGATCGTCGCCGAGCGGGACCAGGGCACCGCCGTGATCCTGGTGTCGACCGAGCTGGACGAGATCTTCGCGCTGTCCGACAGGATCGCCGTCATGTACGACGGCCGCATCGTCGGCACCGTGACCCCGGACATCTCCCGGGAGCAGATCGGCCTGATGATGGCCGGCGCCTACGACGCGGAGACGGTGGCATGAAGACCCTCCTCAAGCGCTGGTACGCCGGCAGCCTGCCGACCGCCGTCAGCTCGCTGGCGGCCATCGTGCTGGCGCTGCTCGTGGGCGCGCTCCTGGTCATGTTCACCGAGAGCGACTGCCTCAGCGCGATCGGGCGCGGCGACCTGCTGTTCCCGCTGCAGCGCGTGGTGCACTCCTACTGGGCGCTCGGCCAGGGCGCGCTCGGCGGGTGGGACAACATCACCTTCACGCTCGAGAAGGCGGCGCCGCTGATCTGCGCCGGCCTCGGCGTCACACTGGCCTTCCGGGCCGGGCTGTTCAACATCGGTGCCCAGGGCCAGTTGATCATCGGCTCGATCTGCTGCATCTACGTCGGCTTCCACTGGCACATGGCCGGCGGCATCCACCTGCTGGCGGCGCTGCTGGCCGGGATGCTCGGTGGGGCGCTCTGGGGCGCCATCCCGGGCATCCTCAAGGCCCGGACCGGTGCGCACGAGGTCATCGTGACGATGATGCTCAACTACGTGGCCGTCCAGTTGATGCGCTTCGCGCTGCACAAGGACGCCTTCCACCGTCCCGGCAGTGACGACCCCACGTCGCCCACCGTCGACCCGAACGCGCTGTTCCCGACCATCGCCGGCGTGCACCTCGGGGTGATCCTCGCGCTGGTCGCGGCGTGGGCCGTCTGGTGGCTGCTCGAGCGCAGCACCTGGGGCTTCGAGATGCGCGCCGTGGGGGCCAACGCACCCGCCGCCCGCACGGCCGGCATGAGCATCGCGAGCGTCACGACCGTCGTACTCATCCTGTCCGGGCTGCTCGCCGCGCTCGGCGGCGTCATGCTCATCCAGGGCTCCAACAACGACCTGACGCCGAACTTCGGTGCCACCATCGGCTTCGACGCGATCACCGTGGCGCTCCTCGGCCGCGCGACGCCGATCGGCACCGTCTACGCCGGGATCCTGTTCGGCGCCCTGCAGGCGGGGAGTGGCTACATGCAGGTCCACGCGAGCACCCCTGCCGAGCTCACCGGGGTGCTGCAGGCGCTCATCGTGCTCTTCGTCGCGGCGCCGGCGCTGGTGCGCTCGGTCGTGCGGCTGAAGATCATCAGGGGCGAACAGACCATGGCGGCGAAGGGGTGGGGAGGATGACGACGACGGCTCCGCAGGAGGCGGCCCGTCCGGAGCGCGAGGTCCGGGTGCGCGACCGCGCCGACCTGCACCGCCAGATCCGGCTGGTGGTCGTCTTCGCGATCACCACCGCGCTGCTCACCTACTTCTGGCTGAGCACCCACGACGCGCACGTGCTGTTCGGCAGCCGTGCCACGGCGGGCGGGTGGTTCGGCGGCGCCGGACCCGCCAAGCCGCCGAAGAACATCGACATCACCTGGATCCAGGTCAGCTGCGCGGTCGTGTCGGCCGCGGTGCTGGTGCTCGCCGCGCTCAACCGCGTGCCACGCAGCTGGATCGGCGGTGCGCTCGTCGCGCTCGGCGGGCTGGCGTTCTTCGTCGGGTTCTACCTCAGCAACTTCGTGGACCAGGCCGGCGACCCGAGCGGCTGGATCACGGTCGTGGAACCGTTCAGCGCCGGCATCGACCAGGCCACGCCGATCATGCTGGGCGCCCTGGCGGGCTGCCTGTGCGAGCGGGCCGCGGTCATCAACATCGCGATCGAGGGCCAGTTCCTCCTCGGCGCGTTCCTGGCCGCCGTGGTCTCCACGGTCGCCACCCACGTGCACGGCGTCTCCACCCAGTTCAGCGCGAGCCTCGGCCTGCTCGGCGGCATCGCCGGAGGCGTCATGATCTCGGCGCTGCTGGCGCTGTTCGCGCTGCGCTACCAGGTCAACCAGGTCGTGCTCGGCGTCGTGCTCACGGCGTTCGCGAGCGGTCTGACGTCGTTCTTCTTCGGCGAGATCCGGCTCAACCACAACGTGGAGGCGCACCTGAACTCGCCGCGGATCCTCGCGGCCTGGGACTTCCCGTTGCTGTCCAAGATCCCGTTCCTCGGCAAGATCCTGTTCCACCAGACGACCCTGGTCTACCTGGTCTACGTCTCGGTGGTGCTGGTCTGGTTCCTGCTGTTCCAGACCCGCTGGGGCCTGCGGGTGCGGGCCGTCGGTGAGCACCCCGCGGCCGCGGACACGGTCGGCATCAAGGTCAACCGGATGCGCTGGCAGGCCGTCCTCATCGGCGGCATCTTCGCCGGTCTCGGCGGTGCCTACTTCACCGTCGGCAACACGGGCGCCTTCGGCGAGGGGATGTCGGGCGGCAAGGGCTTCATCGCCCTCGCCGCGGTGATCATGGGCCGCTGGCACCCGATCTGGGCGACCTTCACCGCGCTGTTCTTCGGGATGATGCTGAGCCTGCAGTACCAGTTCACCAACCTGGACGCGAGCAACGCCTACCTCTTCGCGGCCATGCCGTACGTCGCCGTGATCGTCGCCGTCGCCGGGTTCATCGGTCGCGTGCGGCCGCCGGCGGCCGACGGCGAGCCCTACGAGAAGCACTGATCGATGGCGAGGGTCGACTGGGAGGCGCTCAAGCGCCTCGCCGTGGAGGCGTCGGGGCACGCCTATGCGCCGTACTCGCGCTTCCGGGTGGGGGCCGCGGCCCTCGTCGACGACGGCCGGGTGGTGGTCGGCTGCAACGTGGAGAACGCGGCCTACGGCGTGACCCTGTGCGCCGAGTGCGGGCTCGTCTCGCAGCTGCACATCACCGGTGGCGGCCGGCTCACCCACTTCGTGTGCGTCAACGGCTCCGGCGAGGTGATCATGCCGTGCGGACGCTGCCGGCAGCTGCTCTGGGAGAACGGCGGCCCGGCGCTCGAGGTCTGGACCGTCGCCGGCGTACGCCCCATGACCGAGGTGCTGCCGGACGCGTTCGGGCCCGACGACCTCGGGTGAGGTCACCGGGCCCGAACGGGAGCGGTACGGCGGATCAGGCCTTCGGCAGGAACCGGCTCAGATCCGCGTCCGGACCGGGGCCGAAGTCGATGAAGGAGCGCTTCGGGGCCTTCGCGCTGAAGTCGGTCAGTGAGTAGTAGCAGCCCGACGAAGCGCACAGGTGTCGGCGCAGCTGCCCGCGGACGGTGAAGTACTCGTGGCCGCGGGCGCAGTAGGCGTACTTGCCCGGCGGGATGGTGAAGTCGCCGCCGACACTGGTCGCGTCGGTGGTGGAGTGCTTGATGCCACCGCTGATCTCACCGGACACCTTCTCGAAGATCAGCCCGGCCTCGAACTTGACCGACGTGCTCAGGCTCCACTCGAAGGTGGTCGACTGGGTCCACGTGCAGTGCCCGTTGACGGACTGGTTCGTGTAGCTGTTGTGCAGGGTGTAGGTCTTGTCGTCCAGCACGTGCGGCGTGATCCGCGTGAGCCGCACGCAGTCCTGGACGGTGCCGCCCGGCCTGGTGTGGACGGCTCCGCAGCGCCACGACGTCGTGAGGGCGTCGGCGGGCGCGGCGGTGGTCAGACCGGCCACGGGCGAGAGCACGCCGAGGAGGAGCGCGATCGCGCCGAGAATGGGAAGGCGCTTCGTGCGCATGGGGACCTTCTTCGTGTCAGGTGGATGTGAGGGCCTCCTCCTTCCCCGCATGACGGCGGCCAAACTGGTCCCTCACCCGCCGGGGCGCCGGCGGCCTCGTCTAGGGTCGCGCCATGACGCACGACGCCATCGAGGTCATCACCACCAAGCGGGATCGGGGCGTGCTCAGCACGAGCCAGATCGACTGGGTGATCGACGCCTACACCCGCGGCGCGGTCGCTGACGAGCAGATGTCGGCACTCGCCATGGCGGTGCTGCTCAACGGCATGGACCGGCGCGAGATCGCCGACTGGACCGCGGCGATGATCGCGTCGGGGGAGCGGATGTCGTTCGCGTCGCTGAGCCGGCCGACCGCCGACAAGCACTCGACCGGTGGCGTGGGCGACAAGATCACGCTGCCGCTGGCGCCGCTCGTGGCCGCGTGCGGCGTGGCGGTGCCGCAGCTGTCCGGGCGCGGTCTCGGGCACACCGGCGGGACCCTCGACAAGCTCGAGTCGATCCCGGGGTGGCGGGCCCTGCTGTCCAACGAGGAGATGCTCGCCCAGCTGGAGTCGGTGGGAGCCGTCATCTGTGCCGCCGGCGACGGCCTCGCCCCGGCGGACAAGAAGCTCTACGCGCTGCGCGACGTCACGGGCACCGTCGAGGCGATCCCGCTGATCGCCTCCTCGATCATGAGCAAGAAGATCGCCGAGGGCACCGGCGCGCTGGTGCTCGACGTGAAGGTCGGCAGCGGCGCGTTCATGAAGTCCCTCGACCGCGCGCG
Organism: Nocardioides ultimimeridianus; assembly: GCF_054777895.1. Classification (NCBI taxonomy): domain Bacteria; kingdom Bacillati; phylum Actinomycetota; class Actinomycetes; order Propionibacteriales; family Nocardioidaceae; genus Nocardioides; species Nocardioides ultimimeridianus. The sequence goes on from NZ_BAAHAB010000022.1 coordinate 161,280, forward strand.
GGAGCTGGCCGAGGTGATGGTCGGCCTCGGCACCGACGCCGGGGTGCGCACGGTCGCCCTGCTCACCGACATGGACACGCCGCTCGGGCTGACCGCGGGGAACGCGATCGAGGTCACCGAGTCGGTCGAGGTGCTCGCCGGCGGTGGGCCGGCGGACGTGGTCGAGCTGACGGTCGCGCTGGCGCGCGAGATGCTCGCGGCCGCCGGTGTCGACGACGTCGACCCGGCCGAGAGGCTGGCCGACGGGTCGGCCATGGATGCCTGGCGCCGGATGATCTCCGCGCAGGGCGGCGACCCGGATGCCGCGCTGCCGGTGGCGAAGGAGTCGCACGTCGTGACCGCTCCGGCCGACGGCGTGCTGACCCGCCTCGACGCGATGGCGGTCGGGGTCGCGGCATGGCGCCTGGGCGCCGGCCGCGAGCGCAAGGAGGACCCGGTGCAGGCCGGCGCCGGCGTCGTCTGGCACGCCCGCCCGGGTGATCAGGTGCGGGCGGGGGAGCCGCTGTTCACGCTGCTGACCGACACCCCGGAGCGGTTCGACCGCGCGCTGGCCGCGCTGGAGGGCGGCTACGAGGTGGGATCGGCAGGTACGTCGTACACGCCGAGCCCGCTCATCGTCGACCGCATCTGCTGAGGCCCGTCGTACCTGATGGTTCGGCCCTGGTTCCGGCGGAGATGGGGCCGAACGGTCAGGTACGACGGGGCCGGACTCACTCGATCTCGTCGATGACCCCGTCGCAGTCGTCATCGAGACCGTTGCCGGGGATCTCGGCGACCGGCTGCGGTCCTGACTCGGGTGTCTGGGCGTAGAAGGGCGCCGCGGTCGTCTCCGTGCGCGACCAGCTGAACGTGCAGATGCCCACACCCGACTGGCCGCTCAGGTGCGCGTCGAGGAGGCCGTTGCAGTCGTCGTCCTTGCCGTCGAACACCTCCGCGGCCCCCGGGTGGATCGCTGACGCGGCGTCGTCGCAGTCACCCTGGTCGGGGGTGAAGCCGTCGCCGTCCGCGTCGGTGTCGCCGGCGTTCGTGCACTTGAAGGTGATCGTGCCGTTCGTCGCGACTGCGGTCGCCACGATGCCGGGGCTGTGCCCCGGCACGTCGCAGCTCGAACCGATCTGGGGTGCACCGGGTGCACCCGGCGCTCCGGAGGGACCGGTCGGTCCCGTAGGCCCTGGGGATCCCGGCGCACCGCTCGGTCCGGTCTGTCCGCGCAGCTGCGCACGGGCGCTCGCGGCGAGGTCGCGGGAGCTGAGCGATCCGTCCTTGACGTCGCGGCCGGTGACCGTGCCGTCCTTGATCTGCGCCCCGGTGATCAGGGACGTCGCGGTGGCCCCTGCGGTCGCTCCGGCGACCAGCAGGGCCACGCTGCCCAGCACCAGGGGTACTCGGCCGAGGGAGATGCGCCTCATGACGCGAGGGTAAGCCTCAGGGAAGGAGCAGGACCACGGTTTCGGCGATCATCGCCGGCTTGTCGACGCCGTCGATCTCGATGGTGTGCTGGACGGTGAGCTGCTTGCCCTTGGGGATGTCGGTCACCGTCGCGATCTTGACGTGCACGCGGACCTTCGAGCCGACCAGGACCGGGTGGGGGAAGCGGACCTTGTTGACGCCGTAGTTCAGCTTGGCGCCGGGGGTCTGGAGGCTGAAGACCTGGCTGCCCAGCCAGGGCACCAGGGAGAGGGTCAGGTAGCCGTGCGCGATGGTCCCGCCGAACGGGCCCTGCTTGGCGCGCTCGAGGTCGACGTGGATCCACTGGTGGTCGCCGGTCGCGTCCGCGAACTGGTTGACCCGTCGCTGGTCGATGGTGACCCACTCGCTCGCGCCGAGCTCCTCGCCGGCGGCCTGCTCGAGCTCGTCGAACGTGGTGAAAACCCGCATCGCAACCGTCTCCTCCGTGGTACCCGTGGGCCGCCATGGCCCAGTGGAACAATGCCGTCATGGAACCTACCCGCTCCGCGACCGACGATCTGCTGGTGTCCGCACCGAAAGTGCTGCTGCACGACCACCTGGACGGCGGGTTGCGGCCGGCGACGATCGTCGAGCTGGCGGCGCGGGTCGGGCACGAGCTGCCGGCCGACGACCCCGAGAAGCTGGGCGCCTGGTTCCGGGACGCGGCCGACAGCGGGTCCCTGGTGCGCTACCTCGAGACCTTCGCGCACACCCTCGCCGTGATGCAGACCGCCGAGGCGATCACCCGGGTCGCGCGCGAGGCGGTCGAGGACCTCGCGGCGGACGGCGTCGTGTACGCCGAGATCCGCTACGCGCCCGAGCTGCACCTGGCCGACGGGCTGAGCCTCGGTGAGGTGGTCGACGCCGTCCGGCTCGGCTTCGACCAGGGCATGGAGGCCGCCGGCGGCCGGATCGTGGTGCGCCAGCTGTGCACCGCGATGCGCCAGGCCGCGCGCGCCATGGAGATCGCCGAGCTGGCCATCGAGGGCCGCGACCTGGGCGTCGCGGGCTTCGACATCGCGGGTCCTGAGGCCGGCTTCCCGCCGTCGCGGTTCCTCGACGCTTTCGAGCACGTGCGCCGGGAGAACGGCCACATCACCATCCACGCCGGCGAGGCCTTCGGTCTGCCGTCGATCTGGGAGGCCGTGCAGTGGTGCGGCGCCGACCGGCTCGGCCACGGGGTGCGGATCATCGACGACATCGCCCTGGGCGCCGACGGGGCTCCGGAGCTGGGCCGGCTGGCGGCGTACGTCCGCGACAAGCGCATCCCGCTGGAGATGTGCCCGTCGTCCAACGTGCAGACCGGCGCCGCGGCGTCGATCGCCGAGCACCCGATCCGGCTGCTCGCCGATCTCCGCTTCCGGGTCACGGTCAACACCGACAACCGGCTGATGAGCGGCACCTCGATGAGCCGGGAGTTCGGGCTGCTCCGCGACGCGTTCGGCTACGGCCTGCGCGACGTCGAGTGGTTCACCCTCAACGCCATGAAGTCGGCGTTCCTGCCCTTCGACCAGCGGCTGCGGATCATCAACGAGGTCATCAAGCCGTGGTACGCCGACCACTGCTCGTGAGCCCGGCCAGCTCGGCGTAGGCGGCGTCGCCGGACGCGACCCGGCAGCCCGCGGCCTGCGCCCGGCGTACGATCCGGCGCTGGGCGCGCGCCAGCGCGAGGCCGCGGCGGACCAGCACCAGCGGGGGCTTGCGGCGCTCACGCAGGTCGCGCGACAGGCGGCGGGTGAAGGTGATCAGCGGGTGCTGGGTGATGCAGTACGCCGCCGCGAGGACACCCGCGTCCCGGCACGCCGCCACGACCTGGTCGGCGAAGATGCCCTCCGCGCAAAAGAGCCTGCTGCCCGCGAGGTCGAGGACCTGGTGGCCGGTCGCGCGGCTCTGCGGGATCGAGTAGTCCGGGGTGTCGGTCCGGCCGGTGCGGCACAGCTCGAGCAGCGCGGCCACGGCCGCCTCCCGGTGCCAGCTGGCGGGGTCGTCCCAGTCGGCGAGGCCGTGGTTGTGCCCGGCCGTGATCCGCGGGAGCGACGGGTCGTCGCCGTCCTTGTAGAAGTCGTCGAGCCGCAGGGTCGGCCAGCCCTGGGCGCGCTGGAGCCGCTCGGCGAGCCGGGACTTCCCGGCACCCGAGGGTCCGGCGAGGACGACGACGCGGGCCGCCTCAGACACCGATCGGGTGCCAGACGGTCTTCAGTTCCAGCGCCCACGTCATCCGGTCGATCCCCGGCTCGGCGAGCCAGTCCGGGGCGGCGGCGGGGGCCCGGCGTACGCGCTTGAGGTTGTCGGCGGCGGCGACCTCGAGGGCGGTGGCGAGCTCGGGGTCCGCGACGCCGGTCAGGTCGATGGCGTTGACGTCCATGTGCGAGGCGAGCCAGGGCGCCACGTCGGCGACCGGGCCGGTGAGGATGTTGACGACACCGGCGGGGACGTCGGAGGCGTCGAGCACCTCGGCCAGCGTGATCGCGGTCAGCGGGTGGGCCTGGCTGGCCAGCACGACCACGGTGTTGCCGGTGACGATCAGCGGCGCGAGCACGCTCACGAGACCGAGCAGGGCGCCCTTCGGCGCCAGCACCGCGACCACGCCGGTGGGCTCGGGGCTGGTGAGGTTGAAGTAGGGCCCGGCGACCGGGTTCTGGCTGCCGATGACCTGACCGATCTTGTCCGCCCAGCCGGCGTACCAGACGAGGCGGTCGACGGCGGCGGCGACGTACGTGCGCGCCTTGGCGGTCGTGACGCCCTCGGTGCGGACGAGCTCGGCGACGAACTGGTCGGCGCGCGACTCGAGCACCTCGGCGATCCGGTAGACCACCTGACCGCGGTTGTACGCCGTGCGCGACGACCAGCCCGGGAACGCCTTGCGTGCCGCCACGACCGCGTCGCGGGCGTCCTTGCGCGAGGCCTTGCTCGCGTTGGCGAGGAACCGGCCCTTCGCGTCGGTGACCTCGAAGGTGTGCCCCGACTCCGAGCGCGGGAAGGCGCCGCCGATGTAGAGCTTGTAGGTCTTGCGCACGTCCACCCTGCTCATCACTCGGCCCCCTTCAGGTAGGCGCTCAGACCCTGGAGCCCGCCCTCGCGGCCGTAGCCGGACTCCTTGTAGCCGCCGAACGGGCTGGTCGGGTCGAACTTGTTGAACGTGTTGGCCCAGACCACACCGGCCCGCAGCTCGCTGGCCATGTGCAGGATCCGCGACCCCTTCTCGGTCCACACGCCGGCGGACAGGCCGTAGGGCGTGTTGTTGGCCTTCTCGATCGCCTCGCTCGGCGTGCGGAAGGTCAGCACCGACAGGACCGGCCCGAAGATCTCCTCGCGCGCGATCCGGTGGGCCTGGGAGACGCCGGTGAAGATCGTCGGCGGGAACCAGAAGCCCGCGCCCGGCAGGTCGCACGGCGCGGACCAGCGCTCGGCGCCCTCGTCGTCGCCGACGCCCGCCAGCTCGCGGATCCTCGCCAGCTGCTCGGCGGAGTTGATGGCGCCGACGTCGGTGTTCTTGTCGAGCGGGTCGCCGACCCGCAGTGTGCCCATCCGCCGCTTCAGGCTCGCGAGCAGCTCGTCGGCGATGGACTCCTGGACCAGGAGCCGCGACCCGGCGCAGCAGACATGGCCCTGGTTGAAGAAGATGCCGCCGACGATGCCCTCGACGGCCTGGTCGATGGCGGCGTCCTCGAAGACGATGTTGGCGGCCTTGCCGCCGAGCTCCAGGGTGACCCTCTTGTCGGTCCCGGCGACCGCGCGCGCGATCGCCTTGCCGACCTCGGTGGAGCCGGTGAAGGCGACCTTGTCGACGTCGGGGTGGGAGACGACGGCCTGGCCGGTCGCGCCCGCCCCGGTGACGATGTTGACGACGCCCGGCGGCAGGTCGGCCTGCTGGCAGATCTCCGCGAACAGCAGGGCGGTCAGGGGAGTGGTCTCCGCGGGCTTGAGCACCACCGTGTTGCCGCACGCCAACGCGGGCGCGACCTTCCACGCCAGCATGAGCAGCGGGAAGTTCCACGGGATCACCTGACCGGCGACGCCCAGCGGCTGCGGGTTCGCGCCGAGCCCGGCGTACGCGAGCTTGTCGGCCCAGCCGGCGTAGTAGAAGAAGTGCGCGGCGACGAGAGGTACGTCGACGTCGCGGCTCTCCTTGATCGGCTTGCCGTTGTCGATGGACTCCAGGACGGCCAGCTCCCGGGAGCGCTCCTGGATGAGGCGCGCGATCCGGTAGAGGTACTTGGCGCGCTCGGCACCGGGCATCCGGCTCCACCCGCGGAAGGCGCGGCGGGCGGCGCGGACCGCGAGGTCGACGTCGGCCTGCGAGGCCTCGGCGATCTCAGCGAGGCTCTCCTCGGTCGCCGGGTTGATCGTCTTGAACGACTCCCCGCTCCCGGAGACGAACTCACCGTCGATGAACAGCCCGTAGGAGGCCTTGATGTCCACGATGCCGCGCGACTCGGGCGCGGGGGCGTACTCGAATGTCATCCGCTGATCGCCTCAGTCCAGGGTGAAGTAGTCGGGGCCGCTGTAGCGGCCGGTGGCGAGCTTGGTGCGCTGCATGAGCAGGTCGTTGAGCAGGGTCGAGGCGCCGAACCGGAACCAGTCCGGGGTCAGCCAGTCGGCGCCGGCGACCTCGTTGACCATGACCAGGTACTTGATCGCGTCCTTGGTCGTGCGGATCCCGCCCGCCGGCTTCACGCCGATCTGCGTGCCGGTCGCCTCGCGGAAGTCGCGCACGGCCTCGAGCATCACCAACGTGACCGGCAGCGTCGCGGCGGGCTGCACCTTGCCGGTGGAGGTCTTGATGAAGTCCGCGCCCGCCAGCATGGCCAGCCACGAGGCGCGTCGTACGTTGTCGAGGGTCTGCAGCTCGCCGGTCTCGAAGATCACCTTGAGGTGCGCCTCGCCGCAGGCCTGCTTCGTGGCGACGATCTCGTCGTAGACCTGCTGGTAGCGGCCGGACAGGAACGCGCCCCGGTCGATCACCATGTCGATCTCGTCGGCTCCGGCCGCCACCGCGTCGCGGGTGTCGGCGAGCTTGACCGCCATCGACGCCCGCCCGCTCGGGAACGCGGTCGCCACAGCCGCCACGTTCACGCGGTCGCCGACCACCTCCTTGACCGGGCCGACCATGTCGCCGTACACGCAGACGGCCGCGACCATGGGGCAGGTCGGATCTGCCGGGTCCGGGTGCAGTGCCTTGGCGCCCAGCGCCCGCACCTTGCCCGGGGTGTCCTGCCCCTCGAGGGTGGTGAGGTCGACCATCGAGATGGCCAGGTCGATCGCATAGGCCTTTGCAGTGGTCTTGATCGAGCGCGTGCCGAGGGCCGCGGCGCGGGCCTCGGCGCCGACCTGGTCGACGCCCGGGAGACCGTGCAGGAAGCGCTTGAGCGACGCCTCGCTGGACGCCACGTCGGCGAGGCTGGGGGCGCTGACAGACATGTGCCCCAGCATAGGGTCGGCCGTCTCCGGCACTAGCCTTCAGACGTGGGCCGTGACCGAGACGTGATCCCCCTGCGCGAGGCGACCCGGGCCTGGGCGTCGATCGCCGCGCAGACCTTCGGCGGACCGGCCGGCCAGATCGCGGTCATGCAGCACAAGCTCGTCGACGAGAAGCGATGGATCGGGCAGCGCCGGTTCCTGCACGCGCTCAACTACTGCATGCTGCTCCCCGGCCCCGAGGCGCAGCAGCTCGCCATCTACACCGGCTGGCTGCTCAACGGCACGGCCGGCGGGCTCATCGCCGGCACGCTGTTCGTGCTCCCGGGCGTCGTCGCCCTGCTGGCGCTGTCGGCGATCTACGTCGGCTTCGGCGACGTCGGCTTCGTCAGCGCGGTGTTCGCCGGCGTCGGTCCGGCGGTGATCGCGATCGTGCTGCAGGCCGTCATCCGGGTCGGCTCGCGGGCGCTCCGGCACCGGCTGCTCGTGGGCCTGGCGGTGTTGGCGTTCGTGGCGCTGGCGGTCTTCCGGGTGCCGTTCCCGGTCGTGGTGCTCGGGTCGGGCGTGATCGGCTGGCTGCTCGGCCTGCGGCTGCGCGAGCTCGGCGAGCCGAAGCAGCACGGCAGCTCCGACGGCCCCGAGCCGCTGGTGAGCGACGAGCTGCTGCACCACAGCCCACCGTCGCTGCGGCGTACCCTCACGCTGTTCGTGGGCGGGACCGTGATCTGGCTGGCGCCGGTCGCCGTCCTCGCGCTCGCCCTCGGCCGCGACTCGACGATCGTCGACGAGGGCGTGTTCTTCTCCGGCACCGCTCTGGTCACCTTCGGCGGTGCCTACGCCGTGCTCTCGTACGTCGCCCAGCAGGCCGTCCACGTCTACGGCTGGCTCGCGCCGAACGAGATGGTGCGCGGGCTGGGCCTCGCCGAGTCGACGCCCGGCCCGCTGATCATGGTCGTGCAGTTCGTGGCGTTCCTGGGCGCCTACCGTTCGCCCGGCTCGCTCGACCCGTGGGTGGCGGCCGTCGTCGGGTCGTTCACGGTCACCTGGGTCACGTTCGTGCCCTGTTTCGTGCTGGTGCTCGGTGGGGCGCCGTACGTCGAGCGCCTCCGCGCCAACCGGCACCTCACGGCCGCGCTGACCGCGATCACCGCTGCCGTGGTGGGCGTGATCGCCAACCTCGCGGTGTTCTTCGCGCTGCACACGCTCTTCACCCGGACCCGCACCGTCGTGCGCGGCCCGATCCACGTGGAGCTGCCGGTCCTCGGCGCGGCGAGCGGCGAGGCGTTCGCGCTGACCGCGGCGTGCCTGGTCGCGATGTTCGGGCTGCGCTGGGGGCCGCTCCGCGTGCTCGGGCTGGGGGCGGGGCTCGGTGTCGCGTGGTGGCTGATCAGCCGGCTGTGATGCCGGCCGCGGCCGCCACGTCCCGCTTCAGGGACGCGAGCTGCTCGGCCGCCGTCGCGCGGGCGGCACCGACGTCGCCACCCTCTGCCACGGGGATCACGACCTCCAGGTAGCACTTGAGCTTGGGCTCGGTGCCGCTCGGCCGGACGATGACCCGGCCCCCGCCGGCCAGCCGGTAGCGCAGGCCGTCGGTGGGCGGCAGGTCCGCGCTGCCGGCCGACAGGTCATCGGCCGCCTCGACCTCGCGCCCGCCGAGCGTCGTCGGCGGGTGCTCGCGCAGGCGCGCCATGGCCGCGCCGATCTCGGCCAGGTCGGTGACCCGCACGGACAGCTGGTCGGTGGCGAAGAGCCCGTAGCGCCGGGCGATCGCGTCGAGCTCGTCGAGGAGCGTGCGTCCCTCCGCCTTCGCGCCGGCCGCCATCGCGCAGATGACCAGCGCCGCCGAGATGCCGTCCTTGTCGGCGACGTTGGCCGGGTCGACGCAGTAGCCCAGGGCCTCCTCGTAGCCGAACGCCAGCCCGGGGATCCGGCCGATCCACTTGAAGCCGGTGAGCGTCTCCCGCGCGGGCTGCCCGTACGCCGCCGCCTGGCTCAGCAGCAGCGACGACGAGACGATCGACGTGGCGTAGACGCCCGCGCGACCCGACCGCAGCAGGTGCTCGCCGAGCAGCGCGCCGACCTCGTCGCCGCGCAGCATCCGCCAACCCTCGCCGGTGGGCACGGCCACGGCGCACCGATCGGCGTCGGGGTCGTTGGCGATCACCAGGTCGGCGCCCTGCTCGGCCGCGAGGGCGAGGGCGAGGTCCATCGCGCCGGGCTCCTCCGGGTTCGGGAAGGCCACGGTCGGGAAGTCCGGGTCGGGCTGCGCCTGGCGCGCCACGATCCGCGGGTGCGGGAAGCCGGCCCGGTGCAGCGCGTGCGCGGCGAGGTGCCCGCCGACGCCGTGCAGCGGCGTGTAGACGACCGACAGGTCGCGCGGACCGTCGCCGGCAGCGCTGACGACCGTGTCGAGGTAGCGCTCCACGATGCCCTCGCCGAGCACCGCCTCGTCGCCGACCGCCACCCGCCGCACCGAGTCCACTGCGCCCACCGCGGCGATCCGCGACGCGATGCCGGTGTCGGCCGGCGGCACGATCTGCGACCCGTCGCCCAGGTAGACCTTGTAGCCGTTGTCCTGCGGCGGGTTGTGGCTCGCCGTCACCATCACGCCCGCCACGCAGCCGAGCTCGCGGATCGCGAACGCCAGCAGCGGCGTGGGCAGCGCGCGCGGCATCAGCAGCGGCCGCAGGCCCGCCCCGGCCATCACCTCCGCCGTGTCACGCGCGAAGACGTCGGAGTTGTGGCGGGCGTCGTACCCGATGACGACGGGGGACCCCGGGGCGGCCCCCTCGTCCAGCAGGTACGCCGCCAACCCGGCCGCAGCGCGGATCACGACGACGCGGTTCATCCGGTGCGGGCCGGCGCCCAGGCGGCCGCGCAGGCCCGCCGTACCGAACTCCAGGGGGCCCTGGAACCGGTCGCCGAGCTCGGCGAGGTCGCCGCGCGCGACGACCTCCTCGAGCTCGGCCCGGGTGACGGGATCGGGGTCCTCCGCGATCCAGGCGCGGGCGCGGGCCAGGAGGTCGTCGCTCATGCCTCGCAGCGTAGGCCCCGGCCGGAGGTCAGCTGTCGATGTGGCTCATGTCGCCGTACCGGCTCCCCGCGACCGCGTCGCGCGGCACCGCGCGCTCGAGTGCCGTCAGGTCCTCGGCGGTCAGGGACACGTCGAGCGCGCCGACGTTCTCGTCCAGGTAGCGCACCCGCCGGGTGCCCGGGATCGGCGCCACGCCCAGCCCCTCGCCGCCCTGCGCGAGCACCCACGCCAGCGCGAGCTGGCCGGGCGTGCAGCCCTTGTCCTCGGCGATCGCGCGGATGCGGTCGACCAGCTCCAGGTTCGTGGCAAGGTTGTCGCCCTGGAACCGCGGGAAGTACGCCGACGCCCGACCGTCGCCCTGCTCCAGCGTCGTCCACTCCTGCTTGCCGGTGAGCATGCCGCGGCCCAGCGGCGAGTAGGGGACCAGGCCGATGCCGAGCTCGCGGATCGTCGGCAGGATCTCGTCCTCGAGGTCGCGGGTGAACAGCGAGTACTCGGTCTGCAGGGCGGTGATCGGGTGCACGGCGTGGGCCCGGCGGATGGTCTCGGGCGAGGCCTCGGAGAGTCCGAGGAAGCGCACCTTGCCCGCCTCGACGAGCTCCTTCATCGCGCCGACGGTCTCCTCGATCGGGACGCTCTTGTCGACGCGGTGCTGGTAGTAGAGGTCGATGTGGTCGACGCCCAGCCGCTGGAGCGAGGCGTCGCACGCGGCGCGGACGTACTCCGGGCTTCCGTTGATGCCGACCCGGGTGCCGTCCGGGAGCCGCTCGTTGCCGAACTTCGTGGCCAGCTGCACCTCGTCGCGACGACCGGCGATCGCCCGGCCGACGAGGATCTCGTTGGTGAACGGTCCGTACATGTCGGCGGTGTCGAGGAAGGTCACGCCCAGGTCGAGCGCGTGGTGGATGGTGTCGATGCCGCCCTGCTCGTCGGAGGTGCCGTAGAACTCCGACATGCCCATGCAGCCCAGACCGAGGGCGGAGACGGTGAGCGGGGCGGTGGTGCCGAGGGTGCGGCGGGGGATGGTGGTGGTCGTCATGGCACCAGCCAACTCCTTGGAGTGCACTCCAGGTCAAGCGCTCCGCTCGAGCAGCGTGTCGGCGTACAGGCCGATCTTGTAGTCGATCGCCGCGAGGTGCGCCGTGACCTCCGCCAGCTGCGCCAGGACGTGCTCGCGATGGGCCTGCAGCAACGCCAGCCGATCGGCCTCGTTGCCGGCTCCGGCCCGGACCAGCGCCGCATAGCGGCGGACGTCGCGGATGGGCATGCCGGTCGATCGCAGGCGGGTGATCAGCACGATCCAGCGCAGGTCGGCGTCCTCGTAGCGGCGATGCCCGCTGGCCGAGCGCGGCACCGCGCGCAGCAGCAGCTCGTCCTTCTCGTAGTAGCGCAGGGTGTCGACGGTGAGGCCGAGCCGCTCGGCGGCGGCGGCGATGGGGAGTCCGGTCACCGGCCCAGTGTCGCTCCTGGAGTGCGCTCCAGGTCAACGCTCGGCGTCCGGGCTCAGGTGGTGAGGAGCTCCGGCTCCTCGCCCTTGGGCTTGTTCCACGCCGGCGTCGGCACGAACGCCTCGGCCTGCAGGACGGCGCTGACCACGCCCGCGAGGTCGCTGGTCTTCGGGTAGACGAGGTAGCGCGGCACCCACTCGGGCCGGTACTTGTCGTTGGAGCGGTAGAGCGAGTCGATCTGCCAGAAGCGCGACGCGCCCATCAGCAGCGCCCGGCCGAGCCGCGCGGTCGGGCCGGCACCGAGCTGCTCGCCACGGGCCAGGACGCCGCGGAAGACGGCGAAGTTGAGCGAGACCCGCTCGACGCCGAGCGCGGGGGCCTCGGCCATCAGGCCGGCGACCATGGTCTCGATGACGCCGTTGGGGGAGGTGCGGTTGCGGCGCATCAGCTCCAGCGACAGCCCGTCCTTGCCCCACGGCACGAAGTGCAGCAGGCCGACCGGCGTGTCGTCGGCACGCGCCAGGACCACGACCGCGTCGCCGTCCTGCGGCTCGCCGAAGCGGTTCAGCGCCATCGAGAAGCCGCGTTCGACCGCGCCCTCGCGCCACTCCTCGGCCAGGTCACGCAGGTGCTCGACCTCCTCGGCGGGCAGGTCGCGCATCCGGCGTACCTCCGTCGAGAGGCCGTTGCGCTCGCACCGCGACACCGCCTGGCGCACGCCGCGCATCTCGCGGCCGTCGAGGGTGAAGCGGGGCGCGTGCAGGATCGCCTCGTCGCCGAGCTCGAGCACGTCCAGGCCGGCCCGCTGGTAGGCACGGGCGGCGGCCTCGCCGGCGCCGATCACGGCGGGCGTCCAGCCGTTGGCGCGGGCCTCGTCCATCCAGGCGCTGATCGCGCCGTCCCAGGCATCGGGGTTGCCGACCGGGTCGCCGCCGGAGAGGCTGACGCCGCCCAGCACGCGGTAGGAGATCGCGGCGCCACCGGGACCGAAGATCGCGGAGCGGTCGTCGCGCAGCGTGAAGTAGCCCAGCGAGTCCTGGCTGCCCCAGCGGTCGAGCAGGGCGCGCATCCGCTCCTCGTCGGCCTGCGAGATCGGGGCGGGACCGGCCGGGGGCCGCAGCAGCGCCATCAGGGCGACGACGAGCACCGCCGCGCCCAGCACCGCCAGCGCCGTGGTGGCGATCTCCTGGTGCCGGGTGTTGTTGAAGGTGATCGGGCCGGGGATGCCGATCAGGCCGAGGAAGGCCTGCACGACCCGGTCCAGCGCGGTGGTGCCGCGCTCCTGGCCGTCGCCGTCGACGGTGAGCCAGATCCAGCCCAGCCCGGCGGCGACGAGCGGGCCGACGACGATGACCGACAGCACCGCCTTCACCGAGCGGGTGTCGGGGCGGGCCGTGAACTGCTCGCGGCCCAGGAACAGCAGCACCGCCATCGCGGTGCACATCACGGACTCCTCGACGTCGAGGCCCTTGAGCAGGTGCGTGGCGGCGGCGAGCAGGGTCAGGATCAGCGCGATCAGCCAGGCCCGGTGCTTGGCGCGGCGCAGGCCGCGGGCGAGCAGGATCAGCATGATGCCGATCGCCGCCGTACCGGTCGTGGCAGCCGCAGGGAACACGCCCGGCACCAGCGAGTTCACGACCTCGCTGCGCGCGTCGATGGTCGGGGACAGGGCGCTGCCGACCGAGGCCACCCCCACGACGAAGATGAGCCGAGAGAGCCAGGTGGGCGTCAGCAGTGCCGCCCAGAACCGTCCGAACACGTCCTTCATGCTAGACGTGGATCGCCCGAACGGCGTGGTCCGCGCGGTCACCCCGATCGCCCCGGCTCGCCGATTCCGCAGGCGGAGCGGTGTCCGCCCCGCTAGGTTGCGGCCCGTGGGGGACAAGCAGGAGACGTACGCCGTCGCGGAATCGCTGCGGGCACTGGTGGAGGCCTACGGGGCGAAGGTCGTCGAGCATCCGGACCAGTTCGTGGCCGCGATGGACGACTTCGTCGGCGACGACGAGGTGCAGCCGGGGGAGCGGTCGCTGCTCGCCGACGCGGTCCGGCTCGGGTCGCCGCGGCGGGTCGCCGAGCTGATCGGCCACGGCGCCACGGCGCCGGCCGCGGTGCGCCACGCCGGGGCCGAGCTCGACCGGGCCCG